>NZ_JBEXID010000155.1:0-9489 GCF_040608395.1 Streptomyces sp. NPDC005181 | reverse complement strand
CGCAAAGGCGTTTCTCACGCATCTCCGCGCCTTGCGTGACAACGGCCTTCACCTGCGTTTCTCGGTCGGATACGCGGTCACCGCACCGGTCCGCCCTTTCCCCGGTCGCGCGGAGCTTCAGCGACGCACGGTGGGCCGGAATCAGCAGGGCCACGAGGGCCGCGGCGAGGCAGAGGAGGGTGAGCAGGGCGAAACCGTGGGTGTAGCCGGACTCGTACGGGAGCCCGGTCGGCTGGAGCCGGCCGGTGACCAGGATGCCGGTGACCGCGGCGCCGATGGAGCCGCCGATGGTGCGAATGTTGGCGTTCATGCCGGTCGCAGCGCCGGTCTGCTCGGCCGGGACGCTGTGCACGATGAGGGTGGCCATGGAGGCGAACGCCAATCCGATGCCGAGGCCGAACACCCCGGCGGCCACGGAGACCTGCCAGACCTGTCCGTGCCAGACGGTGAGCAGTCCGCAGGAGACCGCACCGAGAGCCGCGCCGACGACGAGCAGGTTCTTCGCGCCGACCACGGGAGCGAGGCGGCCACTGAGCACACCGGAGGCGAACATCGCGACCAGCATGGGCAGCATCAGCAGTCCGGCCCCGGTGACACTGGAGCCGAATCCGTACCCGGCGGCCGACGGGGTCTGCGCGAAGCCCGGCAGGAACGACCACACCGCGTACATGCCTGCCCCGAACAGCAGTGCGGTCGCGTTGGTCGTCCACACCGGGTACAGCCGCATGATGCGCAGATCGATCAGCGGGTGTTCGGCCCGCGCCTCGGCGACCAGCCACGCAGCGAACAGCACGACGGCGACACCGAACAGGCCGAGCACCCGGGCCGAACCCCAGCCCCACGAGCTTGCCTGGCTCAGCGGCAGCAGCAGCGCCACAAGCCAGCCGGAGAGCAGGATCGCACCGCCCCAGTTGACGCGCCCCTCGGCGCGCCGCGGCGACTCGGGCACGTACCGGAGGGCGATCGCGGCGGTCAGGGCGACCACGATCACCGGAAGCCAGAACAGCCAGCGGTAGTCGAGCGTGGCGACGATGGGCCCGGCGAGGACGATGCCGAAGCCGCCGCCCGCGGCGATGACCGCGGACAGGTTGCTGATACTGGCGCCGACCCGGGAGGCGTCGAACTCGTCCCGGATGATGCCGAAGGACAGCGGGAAGAGGGCGCCGCCTATGCCCTGCACCACCCGCGCGACGATCAGCATGCCGATGCTGGGCGCGAGCGCGGCGAGCAGACAGCCGACGAGTACCGCGACCAGTGCGGCGACCAGCGTGCGCTTCTTGCCGATCAGGTCGCCGACGCGGCCGAGGATCGGGGTGAAGATCGAGGCGGAGAGGAGATAGGCCGTCATCACCCAGGTCACTGTCGCCTGCGAGGTGTGCATGGCGTGCTGGACGGTGGGCAGGGCCGGTGCGATCAGCGACTGGAGGAGGGAGAACACACCCGCACCGGTCGCGAGGACGGCGAAGGTGACCCGGTTCGAGGAACGCGGTCGGGATGGAGCAGACAAAGTCGGCTTCTCTCTCGGGTATGTGGGCATGCCGGTTCTGCGGCACGGCGGAATCCGGCCTTATGTACCGATAGGGAGTGGGAGTGCGGGGTGCCCTGGGGGCACGGACGCGGGGCGCGGCCTCGCTGCCGCGTCTGGAAGGATGGGAGCGGTCGGACACAACCGGCCGCCGGAAGCCGCTCCACTGGTAAAGTGGAGGAGCTCTTCCAGATTAGCGGAGGCGCACCTCCGGTTCAAGTCAGGGAGTCACACAGTGGCGCACACCCCGGTGAGCGAGATCGTCGAGGCCCGGCGCCCGCGCCGCGCCGACGCCCGGCGCAACTACGACGCGCTGCTGAAGGCCGCCCGCGAGACCTTCGCCGCGCAGGGCGCCGACGCCTCCCTGGAGGACATCGCGCGCCGCGCGGGCGTCGGGATCGGCACGCTGTACCGCAACTTCCCGACCCGGCTCCAGCTCTTCGAGGTCGTCTACGCGGACGAGGTCGACGCCTTGTGCCAGGTTGCCGACGAGGTCGCGGACGAGCCGCCGTGGCAGGCACTGACCATCTGGCTGCGCCGCTTCGTCGAATACATGGTCACCAAGCGGGCGATCCGCGAGGCGATGGACGGCGAGTCCGATGTGTTCGTCTCCTGCCGCGCCTCGATGTACGAGGCGGGCGGCCCGCTGTTCACGCGCGCCCAGGAGGCCGGCGAGATCCGGCGCGACATGTCCTTCGACGACCTGATCCGCATGGTCGCGGGCATCACCGGGGCGTCGTACCCCACGACCGAACAGCGCGACCGCGTCCTGGAGATCGCCCTGGACGGCGTCCGCGCCCGCTGACCCTCAGCTCTCGGTGACCCTTCCCCCGTCCACCCGCAGCATGCGCGTGGTGCGGACGACGTCGAGCATCCGCCGGTCATGCGTGACCAGCAGCAACGTGCCGGTGTACGAGTCGAGCGCCGACTCCAGCTGCTCGATCGCCGGCAGGTCGAGGTGGTTCGTCGGCTCGTCCAGGACCAGGAGGTTGACGCCCCGGCCCTGGAGGAGGGCGAGCGCCGCGCGGGTGCGTTCGCCCGGGGAGAGCGTGGTTGCGGGTCGCATCACATGGTCCGCGCGCAGGCCGAACTTGGCGAGCAGGGTGCGGACTTCGGCCGGTTCGGTCTCGGGGACGGCCGCGCAGAACGCCTCCAGCAACATCTCCGAGCCGTGGAACAGCTTCCGCGCCTGGTCGACCTCGCCGACCACGACACCCGAGCCGAGCGTGGCATGGCCCGAGTCCAGCGGCAGGCGGCCGAGCAGCGCCGCGAGGAGGGTGGACTTGCCGGCTCCGTTGGCGCCGGTGATCGCCACCCGGTCCGCCCAGTCGATCTGCAGCGACGCCGGGCCGAACGCGAAATCGCCGCGTACGACCTGTGCGTCGCGCAGGGTCGCGACGACCGAACCGGAGCGCGGGGCGGTCGCGATCTCCATCCGCAGCTCCCACTCCTTGCGCGGCTCCTCGACGACGTCGAGCCGTTCGATCATGCGCTGCGTCTGCCGGGCCTTCGCTGCCTGCTTCTCGCTCGCCTCGCTGCGGAACTTGCGGCCCATCTTGTCGGAGTCGGTGGCCTTGCGGCGGGCGTTCTTGACGCCCTTGTCCATCCAGCCGCGCTGCATCTGGGCCCGCCCCTCGAGGGCGGAGCGCTTGTCGGCGTACTCATCGAATTCCTCGCGGGCGTGCCGGCGGGCGCGGTCGCGCTCCTCCAGGTAGGCCGCGTAACCGCCGCCGTACAGGTTGATCTGCTGCTGGGCGAGGTCGAGTTCGAGGACCTTGGTGACCGTACGCATCAGGAACTCTCGGTCGTGGCTGATGACGACGGTGCCTGCGCGCAGCCCCGAGACGTACCGCTCCAGGCGCTCCAGCCCGTCCAGGTCGAGGTCGTTGGTCGGCTCGTCGAGCAGGAAGATGTCGTACCGCGACAGGAGCAGGGAGGCGAGTCCGGCGCGGGCCGCCTGGCCGCCGGAGAGTGCGGTCATCGGCAGGTCGAGGCCGACGGTCAGACCGAGGTCGGCGGCGACCTCCTCGGCACGCTCGTCCAGGTCGGCGCCGCCGAGGGCCAGCCAGCGTTCCAGGGTGTCCGAGTACGCGTCGTCGGCGCCCGGCGCCTCGTCGACCAGGGCCTGGGTAGCGGCGTCCATCGCCTGCTGGGCGTCGGCGACGCCCGTCCGGCGGGCGAGGAACTCCCGCACGGTTTCGTCCGGGCGGCGTTCCGGTTCCTGCGGGAGGTGGCCGACGGTGGCGGTGGGCGGGGAGAGCCGCAGCTCACCCTCCTCCGGCCGGTCGAGTCCGGCGAGCAGCCGGAGCAGGGACGATTTTCCGGCGCCGTTGACTCCGACGAGACCGATCACGTCACCGGGTGCGACGACGAGGTCGAGCCCGGCGAAGAGTGTGCGGTCGCCGTGTCCGGCGGCGAGGTCCTTGGCGACGAGAGTGGCAGTCATCAGGGTCCCGATCCTAATCTGCGACCGGCGTCGGCCTTGCCGCGTACCGGATGCCGGAGCAGGCCGGCCGGTGGTGCGCAGAGGGCGCCGGATCCGCTACGGAGGGTGGTGGCGCGTCGTCCCGTCGGGGCGGGGCGCGGTTGGCCCGTGGCCTGCGTCCCCGCTCAGTGGTGCACCATCGGGGCGACCAGCACGCTCCCCGAGGTGCGCGCCACGATGAACGACTGTCCTTTCACCGCCCGCGCGTCCAGCGTGATGCGGTGCTCGCCCGGCTCCAGTACACCGTCGAAGACCTCCCGCGCGTGGGTCCGGTACACCCGGTCCAGGCGGTAGGCGACCAGGCTGACCCGGCAGGCCGCGGTGACGTCGACCCCGGCCGTGCCGTCCGCCGCCGTCAGCCGGACCAGGCGGCGCTGGGCGGGTGCGCTGCGGTCCAGGGCATGTTCGATCTGGGCGAGCAGCACGGGGACGACCGGGGCGAGGCCGTCGACATAGGCGACGTCCGCGCCGGCCCGGGTGAATGCCTGCCGCACGGCAGCGCGCTCGTCTTCGGTGATCGCGCGGCCGAAGGCCACCGCACGGTAGCCGCGGAGCTCCTCGGGCGACACCTGAGCGGCGTCGGCGGTGATGTCGGCGCCGACCCCGATGGCGCGGAGTGCGGCGGCGAGCTTGGCGAGTACGGCGACGCGGGCGCCGATCAGCAGGACGCGACGCCCGGCAGGCAGGTCCGGCCCCCGCTCCGCGCCGTCCGCCGCCGCGGCCGGGAGCAGGCGTACCAGTTCCTGCCGGTACTGGTGGCCGTCGAAGCGGAACGGCCCTATGCCGTGATAGCCGCTCTGCTCCAGGTCGACGGTCTCGTACGTCTGCCAGGCGAAGTCGCGCCAGACGATGTCGGTGCCGTCGCGTTCGATGACAGCCGTGACCGCCCCGCATTCGAGGCTCTCGCACTCGGGGCAGCCGTAGATCACGTAGCGCCCGTCGGCGAGCGGGGCTTCCGCTTCGAGGAGCAGGCGCCGCACATGCGTGGTGAAGATCGCGGGCGGTACGTCGGAGGCGAGCGGGGACACGGCGTCGAGGTCGGTGAGCTGGAACAGCAGCGGGCGGCCGTCGACGATGAAGTCCATGAAGTCCCGGTGCACCTGGTAGTCGCCATGGGCAAGGACTCCACCGGCTCGCATCGCCGGCGCAAGGCCGAAGGTCGCGTACTCGGCAGACATGACCCGAGTATTCCCGGCACGGACCTGTTGTGAGCACGGCATGGGGCATTCCGTTAGCGTCCGCCCATGAGCAGCGCATGGGCAGACGGGACGGGCGGGGCAGAAGTGTCGGATGTGATCGTGGTGGGCGGCGGGGTCAGCGGACTGACTACGGCGCTGGTGCTGGCCGAGCGCGGTCACCGGGTGCGGGTCTGGTCCCGGGAGCCGGCCGCCGCGACGACTTCGGCGGTGGCGGGAGCGTTGTGGTGGCCCTACCGGATCGAGCCGGAGGGGCTGGTCGGCGACTGGTCGCTGCGGTCGTTGCGGTGGCACGAGGAGCTGTCCGGCCGCCCTGAGGAGACCGGCGTACGACTGGTCGCCGGGGTGCACCACGGCGAGCGGCTCGCCGCACTGGGGACGTGGGCGGCGCAATTGACGGATCTGGTGGAGGTCGGGGAAGGGCTGCGGGCCCGGCTGCCGCTGATCGACATGCCGGTGCATCTGGGCTGGCTGGAGCGGCGTCTCGTGGCAGCCGGGGGTGCGGTGCAGCGGCGCACGGTCATCTCGTTCGACGAGGCGGCGGCGGAGGCCGGGACGGTGGTCAACTGCACCGGTCTCGGGGCTCGGGAGCTGGTACCGGATGGCGGGGTGCGGCCGGTGCGCGGCCAGTTGGTACTGGTGGAGAACCCGGGGATCGAGGAGTGGTTCACCGAGGCGGACCCGGTGTCGGACGCGACGACGTACTTCTTCCCGCAGCCGGGGAGGCTGGTGCTCGGCGGTACGGCCGAGGCGGACGACTGGAGCACGGTGCCCGATCCCGGTACGGCGGAGGAAATCGTGGCGAGGTGCGCACGGGTCCGGCCGGAGATCGCGCGGGCGCGGGTCATCGGGCACCGGGTGGGGCTGCGGCCGGCCCGGGACAAGGGGGTACGGATCGAGGCGGAATTGCTGCCCGGTGGTGGGCGGTTGGTGCACAACTACGGGCACGGGGGCGCGGGGGTGACGGTCGCCCTGGGCTGCGCCGAGGCGACGGCCGATCTCGTCGGCTGAGCCGGGGCCGTACTCCCTGGGCGAGGCCGGGCGTTGGGCGGCGAGGGCCGGCCGGTACCCGCCGGACAGCAGGCCCGCGCCGAGCCCCCGGGTCGGGCCGCCGGGCAGATGCGCCGTTACCGGCAGATCCCCCGACCGCCCGTCTCCGTTCGTCCTGCGGCACGAGTGGCACCTGTCACGGAGGCTGTATCTCACCCTCCGTGGCCAGTGCCACCCGCGTAGCGCCGCGTGTGGGATCAACAAGCGGTATCGGCTCGGCCGTTCGTGAGATGATAGGTCGCCCGTTCGTCCAGGAGGAGCGGGATCAGCTTCCGGGCCGACTGGCGCAGCGGTACGTACGCCCCGTCGCCGTCGCGCCGGAACGTGACGCCGTGCAGGGCGAGTTCGTCCTTGACGTCGGCGAACTGGGCGGCGGTGAGCCGGTAGCCGCACGGCGGGTCCTGCAGGATCTCGGCGGGCTCGGCCGCGTCGTTGTCGGCGCCGCCGAGGTAGACGGGACCGCGGTCCTTGAACCCGGCCGCGCGGGACGCGGCCGTGGCGGCCTCGATGCGTCCACGCCGCTCGTCGGTGAAGCTGAACAGCCCGTCGAGTGCGGCGAGTTGCGAGTCGACGCGACGTCGGCTGTTGAGTGCCGGGTCGTTCTTCTCCGCGTCGGTGAGCGCGTCGACCCGGGACTCGATGAGCAGGCCCACCGCGTGCTTGATGCCCGAGGTGTTGCGCAGAATGCGCTCCTGTCCGTCGCCCGCGGTCTGTTTGATCGGGTCTCCGGTGACCGGGTCGGTCCAGATGCCGTAGAGGCCGCTGCTGTAGCCGGCCCCCTTGGCGGTGGGCCGCACATACCCGTCGGCCAGGGTCTGCGATTCGCCGTGCACCCGGTCGTCGGTGTTGAGGTTGCGGGGCCAGAGGACGAACAGGTCCTTGTCGTAGTACGGCGGGGTGGCACCGTACTCGTGCAAGTCATAGATCACATCGGGCTTCCGGTCGCGGATCACGGCGGCCATGGCACGGGCCTCGGCGGTCTGCAGGGCGATGTGGTCGCGGTTGATGTCGACGCCGTCGGAGTTGCCGCGGGTGTTCGCCGCCCGCCCGTCGGGGTTCGCGGTGGGGACGACGAGGACATCGGTCCGGGAGAGGAAGGCGCGGGTCGCCGGGTCGTTGGCGTACGCGAGATCCCGGACGGTGGTCAGACAGGCCTCGCGCCCGGACGGTTCATTGCCGTGCTGGCTGCAGATGAGCAGCATCGTGTCGGCCGTGGGGTGGTGGTTGCCGATGCGGACGAGCTGGAGCGGGCGGCCCTGTTTCGTCGTGCCGATCCGGTCGATGGAGACGCGGTCGCTGCCCCGGTCGACGGCGGCGAGGAACGACTGTTCCTCGGGCTGACCGGTCCAGTGGGCCCCGTTGCTGATCTCGAAGCCGGTACGGGGCGGGGTGTGCGCGGCCTCGGCCGGCACCGTGACCAGGGGCACGGCCAGAACCGCGGCCGCGGCCGTCAGGGACAGGTACCGGGGTACCGGCCGACGTGTGCCGAGGCGAGGAGGGCGGGGACGGGCGCGGAGCTGACGGACGATCGGGATACGGGGTGTCATGAGCGGCTGCCTCCCGGGATGCGGTGTGCGGGACGCGGCGGTGCCACGCCCTCGGAACGGGATACGCGGGGGGTGGCTGTCGCGGGCGCGGGGCCCGCGGCGGCGCGCACGAACGCGGCGGCGCCGCCGACGAACGGCAGCTTCGCGGACGTACGGGCCAGATCGAGGGTGAGCGTGGGGGTGGAGCCCGGCGGGTCGATGAGGTCCTTGTCGGTGCCCGCGACGATCAGGGCGAGGCGGTGTCCCGCCGGCACGACGTGATCGCTCGCGGCCAGGTCGACGGTGATCGTGTAGCGCGTGCCCGGGGTGAGGGGGCGCCCCTTGCCCGCGGAGGCATACGTACCGAGGTCGGCCCAGCCGCGGCTGAAGACCGTCCGGTCGACGGCGGTCGCCCTGGCCACGGTCTCCTTGAAGCACGAGCTGTCCCCGGCGGTGCTCGCGCCCCAGCAGGTGCGGTCGGTGAGAGTGGTGATGCCTTCGCCGGATGCGCCGTAGTCCCGGATGGTGTCGGGGCCGACGTCGACGAGGACCGCGGAGAGATGGGCGGTGGAGGTCGTCGGCGTCGCGGTGACGGTCACCTGCGACGAGCCGGCGAGCCGCAGGTCGTGGGCGAGTGGTGCGGTGAGGAAGCCGGCCTTGGCGCCCGTGCTCCTCTCCAGGTCGGCGGCCCAGTCCGTCTCGCTCTGCTTCGGGTCGTCGGTGAACGTCTCTGTGGCGCCGGGGCGGGCGGGCCTGCGGGTGAGGGTGCCGACGCCGGGCGCGGTGCCGGTGCCGGGGCGCACGGTGGTGGCCGCGGTGGTGCGCGGTGGCCAGACCTTGTCGGTGGACCACTGGTCGGGGTGGCGTTCGATGTCGGCCATCGGTTCGCGGTCGATGCCGTTGTCGTAGCCGAGGAGGTAGTGGTCGAACCAGCGGTGCAGGGTGTCGGCCCACTCGGCGCGCCGGTAGTCGAACGGGTCGACATGCCCGGTCTGGGAGAGCCAGATCTTGCGCTCGACGCCCCGGTCGGCGAGGGCGTCCCACCACTGACCGAGGTGCTTGGTGCGGACGTTGAGGTCCTGCATCCCGTGGACGGCGAAGACACTGGCCTTCACCTTGCGGGCGTCCTTCACGTAGTCGCGCTCGTTCCAGAGCTTCGTCCAGTCACCGGTGCGGGGCGCCTCGTCGACGAGCCTCTGCTGGATGGCTGCGCAGCGCGCCCGCGCCTCGGGGCTCTCGACATAGTCGGAGAGCCATTCGGGACCGCTGTCGTAGAGGGGGGCGCCCTGGGCGAAGTAGTAGTCGTACCAGGAGGAGATGGAGCCGATCGGGACGATGGTCCGCAGACCGTCGACTCCGGTGGCCGCCACCCCGTTGGCGATGGTGCCGTCGTAACTCTTGCCGATCATTCCGGTGCGGCCGTTGGTCCAGCCGGCCCCGGCGCGTTCGGTGCCGGTGCGGGTGGTGTAACCGCGGGCCCGGCCGTTCAGCCAGTCGATGACTGCCTTGGCGGACTGGATGTCGGAGCGGCCTCCGACATCGACGCATCCGTCGGAGCGGTTGGTGCCGGCCAGATCGACGGCGACGAAGGCGTAGCCGCGCGGGACGAAGTAGATGCCCCTATGTTTCGTCAAGTGGTGAGGACGGAACCGGGATGGCGGTCCTCGGCAGGATGTGTCGGTAGATCTCGCGGGCGACGTAGCGTTT
>NZ_JBEXID010000154.1:0-9532 GCF_040608395.1 Streptomyces sp. NPDC005181 | reverse complement strand
CGTCATGCTCACCCTCGCCGGCAACAAGCCCACCCTGCCCGGCCGCCAACCCCGGACAGAGTGACCCACTCATGAAGCAGGAGAGCCAGAAAATGGGCAGGTCAGGACATTTTCCGTGCTTACCGTTACTCTGCTCGGGTGTATGACACGACCGACCTTGTGGCGGCTCATCAGGCTGCCGTCCAGACCGAAGTGGGTGGCCGGCCGAGCAGGAGTTGCGACAGCAGCCGCGAGGTGAAGCCTTGGGCAGTGAACCCAACGCCGATGGACCGCTGCCCGCAGTGAGCGCCGTGCTGAAGCAATGCGCTCCGGCCCGTCCACCCGGCTTGGCCTGACGTCGATTGGTGCTGATGGATCCGGCCATGGACCGTTTAGGCCGGCGACCCACGGCTGGCGAAGAGCCCACGCATCAGGGGCCACCCCAACCTGCCGCCACTCGTTATCCCTGCCGCCCGGAGCCCGTCCATGTACCTTGACGAAGAGGACACCCGGAAAGTCCAGACAGCCGTCTTCGGCGGTCCTGATTCGGACACGCCGGTGTTCCTACCGATGGATGCTGTGGATTTTGACGTGTTTGTCCGGCGTTACCCACAGCGCACTTTCTACTGCGGCAGCCTCCTCGGCGGCTGCGGCAACAGACTCTCCGCGAAGAAATACAAGGACAAGAAGTGTCACTTCGCTCATGTGTCGCCTGTGCATTGCCGCCGGGCGGCGAGTGACGAGAGCAGTGCTGACCATCTCTACATCGGGCAGGCCGTTGCCCATTGGTTGAAGCAACAGAATCAGAAATATGTCCAGATCTCGTACAAGCCCAAGAGGCGCCAGGTCCGCGAGGTCGTCGATGTGCGATACGCCGCAGGCGGACGACTCGTGCGCGTACAGATGGCCCGCCAGTCGAAAAGTCTCTGGGAGGCAGACGATACGGCGCTCCGGCTGAATCGGGAGTCCGTTGAATGGCTCTTCGCCCCGGACAGCATGGTGGCCAACTGGCAGATGGACAAACAGGGGTACGCCCTGCGCGTTCAATGCCGGACCCAGGGAACATCGCGCGCAGTAGAGATCGGCACCCAGTTCCCCGACATGCCTGTCGAGTGGACGAAGCTCTCGGAATGCAGAATCACCTCCGACGGGATCGTCACCCCAAGCCTTATCCACGGTGCGCAAGGGATCGTGCCGCGGCACAGCGTGCCCGAACCTGCCC
Organism: Streptomyces sp. NPDC005181; assembly: GCF_040608395.1. Classification (NCBI taxonomy): domain Bacteria; kingdom Bacillati; phylum Actinomycetota; class Actinomycetes; order Kitasatosporales; family Streptomycetaceae; genus Streptomyces; species Streptomyces sp. NPDC005181. The sequence goes on along the minus strand of NZ_JBEXID010000154.1, from coordinate 8,331 downwards.
CAGTCGCCGCCTCCGTTTCGCAGCCCGCTGTCACCCTTCAACTCGCCGCTGAAACAGTTACGTTCACTGCGGCCGTTGCGACTGACCCGAAGATTGCCCCGCCGGAGCCCTTGCGGCTCCTCTACGACGCCGAGGTGCATCCCCTCGGCTCAGCCGTGACGCGTGCCCGTATTTCCCTTCCGGCTCGGGCGGGCATCCCGGAGTCTGCTCACACCTACATGTTGCTTGACGCCGTTCTGACGTACGGCGGACCATCACAGCATGTCGCTGACGGCTGGTTGATCACGGCCCAGGGAATGCGGCGTGTGGGGGACCCGGCAGCGCCGCAGGGCAGTGGTACGCATCCCGGGCACGTAACGCCACATCCGGCGGAGGGGATCGCTGCCAAGGCCACCGCGGGTGCTGCCGCCCTGCCCGGCGATCCGCAGATCGTTGAGGTGTTCCGTGAGACGTTGGAGGCTGTGGCGCGGAGTCGAGGTGTTGTGAAGGCGGCGACGCTTGCCGAGCGAGCGCAGGTACCACTGGAGACTCTTACCTTGGAGCGGTGGCGGGACCTGCTCATCGAAGTTGAAGGCCCTCGCACGCCCGGGAAACCGTTCATATCCGCGCTCATCAAGGCTCCGGGTGGCGGACCCGCCCCGTTTTTCCGGGATGTTCTGTTCGGGCTGGGCTGGACGCGTGACTTCTCGAGCGCGGAACTCCGCGCCATCTGGGATCGGGATCGCCGTCGCGTTCATGCGGCGTTCCGCAAGTCGACTGTTCAGCCCGCGCCCTCATCACAGACGCTGGCACCCGAAACAGTCCGCCCGAACTCGGCGGCGAACAGGAAGAAGCGGCTTGGCAGCCAGACGGGCCAGCTGCGGGCAGCGCACGACGCGTTGCTGGACCAAGCGCATGAAGCACAGGCAGCGGAGGATGTCGAGGCTGCGGAACAGACAGCACTCCTCCTCGACCAATTGGCCGGGAGCGGAGAATCTACGGCCGTGCTCGACGAGCTCATCGCCTGGATCGTGGAGAAGAGGGCCGAAGAGCTCTACGCGTCATGGCAGGACCTGGCGGCTCTCCTGGACCGACTCGACAGCGAGGGCGACGACCTGCATCCCGATCAGCTGAGGCGTCTCCTGAATCAGGCCGAGGAACTGGCGGAGCACGCGGGGGACGAGGTCGTCGGAGACGATCGCCGTCATATCGAGCAGTGGCGCGATCACCTGACCATGCTGAACGAGCGACCTACTCTGCGGGAGATACGGAGCTACGCAGCAGCCGTGCGCCCCGTCGTCGAACGGGCCGCACGGCAGGGCCGTACGACCACCTGGGCAGAGCTCGGCCAACTGGTCAACCACCGGTTGGCGTCACTGCACCCTGACGACAAGGTGGCTGTCCTGGTCGAGGTGGACCGAGAAACACCTCAACGCAAGCCGCTCTACTCGGTGCTCATTGCGGGACAGGGGAACCGCCCTCACTCGCTCATTCCTCAGGTGCTCTTCAATCTCGACCGTCCGGTACCGCCGGCTGAAGCGATGCGCATGCACTGGCGCATGGCGCTGGACCACCATCGGGTCCTGTGACCTCGGCCGGTATCCGCGAACCGGACTGACGCCTCACCCCATCCGGCCCCACTGCGAGATACGGTCCGGACGGTGTCCGCCGGCCGGACGACACGTTGCTGCCCGGTCCGGACCGAACCCCTCAGTGGTGCTGCGTGGCGCATTCGGGGCGCTCGGCAAGAACGTCGGGAGTGTCCGTGCCGAACCCCTACGTCACGCTCTGCGTTGCCGCCGCCTTCGCGCGTACGGGACGGCGCTGCCCGGCCTGTGGGTCCCGGTGCCTGGCGAGCAGGACCACGGCACTGACCAGGGTGATCAGCTGCGTGGCCACGAGAAGGGACATGCCTGCGGTGAAGCCGTGTCCGCCGTCCGCGGCGATCGCCGCTCCCATGAGCGTCGGCATGAACGCCGACACCAGGTCTCCGACACCGTTGACCACCCCCGCAGGCGCTGCCGACGCTGCCCGCCAGGGCGTACCGCTGTACCAGAGTCGGAATCGCAGGCCCCTGCAGTCCCCAAAATCCGCCGGCGAGGATCAGTGCGGTCACCGAGACGCCGGCTGAGGTGGCAGAGACGGCGAGGGTCGCACAGCCCCCCTGGCCCGGTGCTCTCGAGCAGGAGCACCGCGGGGAGTCGCCGCCGCGGAAGGCGGTTGATGAACAGGCCTCCCAGCAGTCCTGCGCCCAGGCTGATGGTGAACGGCAGCGCAGACGGCCGGCCGGTCTGCGTCGGGGAGAAGTGGCGCGCCTGCAGCAGGTACGACGGCAGCCAGGAGGAGGTCCCCACAAGAGGGCGAGGGTGGCGATCTCGATGAGCAGGATCCAGCCGAGAGCCGCGGCGTTCGTAGGGCCCGGACCAGAGTGGACACCAGGACACCAGGATGCCGAGACCACGAGGGCTGCCCGCGGCGGGAAGTGGGACCTGTCCTCCGTCCCTCTCCGATACGCGGTCGCGGCCTGCAACGCGGTCGCGGCCGCCCGGGCGGATCAACAGCAGCACCAGCTTTCCTGGCTCTCTGGCCTGGGAAGCTGGGCCGTAGGCTGTCGCCATGCTGCTGATCTACGACGGGGAAACCACCTCTGACGCGCCCGTGCCCCGTACCGGCGGTATTCCGCTCGTTCCGGGCGGATTCGTCTGGCCGACGTGCCGCGAGTGCAGTGGGGCCATGCAGTTTCTCGCCCACCTGCCCCTGCCGTTCGGCGTGGTCGCGGTGTTCTTTTGCCAGAACGACCCCGGTATGTGTGACGACTGGGACGCGACGGCCGGCGCCAACGGCGCCTTCCTGTTCAGTGGCAATCTCTCCCCGGCCGCTGTTCCCGCCGAGGGCGAAACGCTGCTCGGCGCGGTCACCGCCCTGCGCCCTCACCTCGACGACGTATACACCGAAGAAGCGGTGCTTGGGCGGCTGGGCGGCGAGCCTGACTGGCTCCAGGGTGACGAGACCCCGGGCTGCCCTTCCTGCGCCGCCCGCATGACGTTCACGGCCGAGCTCGAAGAGGGTCACGACTTCGCCACCTCGGCGAACTTCGGAGGCGGGGGTCGCGGTTATGTCTTCAGCTGTCAGCCCTGCGGCAAGGCCGCGTTCCTCTGGCAGCGCTGATCACTGCCCGAGGCGGCCGTGCGCGCAGCCATAGCCGGATTGCTGCGACGGTGACGGTGACACAGTGCGCGCCGCCCGTGGGGGCGCCGGCGACCCGGCGATACCGGGGCGTGACCGAAGCCGCCCCGATACTTGCCGGGCGGTCGCCTCGCAGCGGACAACGAGACTGCCGTACGGGGTTCCGGCTCCTGGACACGTCAGGAGTCCCTGGCTCCGGACATGCGTCAGGGGCCACCCGGAGACGGCCCCCGACACTGTCTTGTGGCTGTTCCTCGCTACTTCCGCAGCTCGACACGGTGAGGTCGAAGCGGTCGCAGACCTTGTTGTCCGGGTCCTCGGCGGCGGGCGGACAGTCGGTGGGGCCGCCGACCGTCCCCTTCGGATAGACGGGGCTCTGCCACGTCACGCTCTTGTGGGCGTCATCGAGCACGGCGCTCGCGGGGGTCGCCGCGTGGGCGGGTTCGGCGGGGGCGCCGAGCAGAGCGGCGGCCAGGGCGGCGGTAAGTCCTGCCGCGGCCAAGGCCGGAGGGCGGGACCGGTGGTGAAGTCTTCGCACGGGATACATCCCTTCGAATCAAGCACTGGATGTTTGTAAATGCTTGAACATGCGTAAGATCGCGCAACTTCTCGCGCGAGGATTCACCATTACGCAGGTGCATGTCAACGGGTGGTTGCGGGGTCCGGTGCGACTCGGAGGGCGTCGTGATCAGAGATGTGGAGAGAGTGATCGCGATTGGCGTCGAAGTTTCACTCCGCATCCCTATAGTGGTGCCGCGTTGATCGTGGGTACGCAACGCGAGTCGCCGCCGCCAAAGGAGTCAGCTCGATGACGCGTCCCTCAACTGCCGGTCCCACGCCTGCGGAACCACTTGGAGGTGGCTGCCCCGTCCGGCACGGTGCGGGCGCCGTGCCCCTCAGCGGTCCCGAGTTCCATACCGAGCCCCAGGCCCTCTACCGCACCATGCGGCGCGATCACGGCCCCGTCGTGCCGGTCGAGCTGCCCGGCGGGTTCCCCGCCTGGCTGATCATCGGCTACCGGGAGCTCCACCAGGTCACCAGCGACGGCGAGTTGTTCCCCCGGGACGTCGGTCTCTGGAACCAGTGGGAGCACATCCCCGAGGACTGGCCGCTGCTCCCGATGGTCGGGCGCCCGATGCCGTCGATCTACTTCACCGCGGGCGCCGAGCACCGTCGCCATGCCGAGATGGTGGGGGCCGCCCTGGAGGGGGCGGACCCGTTCGAAATCCGGCGCCACTGCGAGGTGTTGGCAGACAGGATCATCGACGACATCTGCACACACGGCACGGCCGATCTGGTCGCGGATTTCGCCGAGCCGCTGCCCGTGCTGGTCCTCGCCCGGCTCGTCGGGTTCCCCGACGCGGAAGGGGCCGACATCGCCCGGGTGCTGAAGGACCTGGCCGACGGCGGGCCCGAGGCACAGAGCGCCTACGTGAGGTTCGGCGAGCACATGCAGCGGCTGGTCGCGGCCAAGCGTGCGGTGCCCGGGGACGACGTGACCTCGCGGATGCTTGCGTACCACGAGCCGTTCACCGAGGAGGAGTTCGTCCTCGACCTGATGGCCGTCACGGCCGCCGGGCATCTGACCACGGCCGACTGGATCAGTAACTCCCTGCGGCTGATGGTCACCGACGACCAGTTCGCCGACTCCCTGTCCGGCGGCCGGCACAGTGTCGCCGAAGCGATGAACGAGGTCCTCTGGGAGGAGAGCCCGACCCAGATCCTCGCCGGCCGCTGGGCGGCCCGGGACACCCGGCTCGCCGGCCGGTCCATCCGGGCCGGGGACATGCTGCTGCTCGGCCTGGGCGCGGCCAACTCCGATCCGCATGTGCGGCAGCACCTCTCCACCGGCCACTCGTCCGGTCAGGGCGGCAACAACGCACATCTGGCGTTCAGTTACGGCGAGTACCGCTGCCCGTTCCCCGCCCAGGAGATCGCCGAGACCATCGCCCGTACCGGGATCGAGGTGCTCCTCGACCGGCTGCCCGATCTCGCCCTGGCAGTACCCCCGCAGACACTCGTCCGGCGGCGGTCCGCCTTTCTGCGCGGGATGGAATCGCTGCCCGTCCGGTTCAGCCCCGTACGTACGACAGGAGACTTCTCGTGAACTGCCCTCACGCCGCTGCCCACGAGGCCGCCCCGGCCGGCGGGACCGTGGTCATCGACCCCATGGTCCAGGACCTGGACGGTGAGACGGCACGGCTGCGCGACGCTGGACCGCTCGCCAGGATCGAGCTGCTCGGTGTGCCGGCCTGGACCGTCACCCGGCATGCCGAGGCCCGCCAACTGCTCGTCGACCCCCGCCTGGTGAAGGACCTCGACGCGTGGGGGCTCTGGCAGAGCGGAGCGGTGACCCACGCCTGGCCGCTGATCGGCATGATCGATGCCGGGCGCTCCATGTTCACCGTGGACGGCGACGAGCATCGGCGACTGCGCACCAAGACCTCCCAGGCGATCACACCGCGCCGACTCGAAGCGCTACGGCCCGACATCGAGAAGTTCACCGAGGAGCTGCTGGACGCTCTGGCCGAACAGGGCAAGGACGGCGTGGTCGACCTCAAGTCCGTCTTCGCGCAGCCGCTGCCGATGCGGGTGGTCGGCATGCTGATGGGCGTCGAAGAGGCCGAGCACCCCATGCTGACGAAGAAGTACAAGGCCTTCTTCTCCATGCTCACCCCGCACGAGGAACGGATGGCCCTGCTCGCCGAGCTGGACGTCTTCTATGCCGCACTCGTCCGCGAGAAGACCGCCCGGCCGACGGACGATCTCACCAGTGCGCTCATCCTTGCCGAGGAGGGCGGGGACCCGCTCACCGAGGAAGAGGTGGTCGGCAATCTCAAGGCCATGGTGGCGGCGGGGCACGAGACCGCCATCGGGCTGATCCTCAATGCGGTACGGGCCCTGCTCGCCCACCCCGATCAGCTGCGCAAGGTCCTCGACGGCGAGATCCCGTGGGAGACGGTGATCGAGGAGACGCTGCGCTGGGACACGCCCACCACACATCTGCTGATGCGGTTCGCCACGGAGGACATTCAGGTCGGCGACGACGTGATCGCCAAGGGGGAGGGCGTCGTCATCTCCTACCGGGTCATCGGCCGTGACGTCGAGCAGCACGGGCCGGATGCCGATGCCTTCGACATCACCCGGCCGACCCCGATCCGCCATATGACGTTCGGCCACGGCCCGCACATCTGCCCCGGAGCCGCTCTCTCGCGGGTGGAAGCGGGCATCGCGCTGCCGGCGCTGTTCGGTCGGTTCCCCGGTCTGCGGCTCGCCGTGCCGGACGAGGAGATACGCAAGCTGCCGGTGATGACGCAGAACGACCTGGAGTCCTTCCCGGTGCTGCTGAACGGCTGACCCGTGGCGCTGCCGCCGCCGTCGTCCGCGCGGCGGCGGCCTCACACCGCCGTGCACGGGGGCCGTGGGACTATATGACCTGGTTCGGTGCCATGTGCGCGGCCGGTCCGGAAGGCGCGCTCGATGTGGCGGAGCGGCACGCGGCCTATTGTGTGCGGTGCCGCCTGCCTTGTGCCGGTCGCCAGGGATGGTGTCCCGCCCGGCCTGGTGTTCAGCGGCATGTCGAAGCGCTTCGACACCACTTCTGGACACCTCATGCGAGCCGGTCTAGGCTCGCCATGTCTGTGCACGTCGCAGGCGGAAGAGTGGGACTCGAAGCGCTTTCGAAGCGCTTCGCCGAGCCGGTCGGTGTGCGCCGGTAGACGCCGTCCGTCCGCCGTCGAGCCGCTGTCGTCCTGTGATGGAGAGCTGAATGGTCACCCTTGCCGAGGTCGCCCAGCACGCCGGAGTCTCCGCGAGCACGGTGAGCTATGTCCTCAGTGGGAAGCGGTCCATCTCCTTGTCCACCCGGGAGCGGGTGGAGCGAAGCATTCAGCAGCTCGGGTACCACCCCAACGCCGGAGCCCGCGCGCTCGCCAGCAGCAGGTCGAACACCATCGCACTCATGGTGCCGCTGCGCACCGACATGTATGTGCCCGTGATGATGGAGATCGCCATCGCCGTCGCCACCACCGCACGTACGCACGGTTACGACGTCCTGCTCCTGACCGGGGAGGAAGGTCCGGCGGCCGTTCGTCGGATCGCGGGCAGTTCGCTCGCCGATGCCATGATCCTGATGGACGTGGAGCTGCACGACGAGCGACTGCCGCTGCTGCGCGAGAGCGACCGGGCCGCCGTGCTGATCGGTCTTCCCGCCGAGACGGAGGGGCTGACCTGCGTGGACCTCGACTTCGAGGCGACCGGGGCGCTCTGCGTGGAGCACCTCGCCGGGTTCGGCCACCGTGAGATCGCGATGATCGGCGAGGCGGCCGCGGTGTACGAGCGGCACACCGGGTTCGCCGAGCGAACGATGGACGGCGTACGGGCGAAGGCGCAGGAGGCCGGGGTGCGCGTGCTGCACCGGCCCTGCGAGGGCGGGTACGACGCGATGGAGCGGACGCTGGCCCGGATCTTCGACGAGCGGCCGGGCACCACCGGGTTCATCGTGCAGAACGAGTCGGCGGTCGAGCCGCTGCTCAATCTGCTGCGTCAGCAGGGGCGGGCGGTGCCCGAGGACGTGTCGGTCGTCGCCATCTGTCCCGAGCAGCTGGCCTCCCAGGCTTCGGTGCGCCTCACCTCGGTCGCCATACCGGCACAGGAAATGGGGCGGCGCGCCATCGAGCAGGTCGTCGCGAAGCTCGGCGGTCGCGGTACGGACGAAGTCGAGCTGCTGGCACCGGAGTTGACGGTCCGGGCGAGCAGCGGTCCGGCTCCCGTCCGCTGACTTCACGCAGCGAACGAGCCGGCCCCACGGGGGACCGGCTCCTTCTGCTGCGGGTCAGCTGGACGAGACGCTGAACCCGTTCGTCATGAAGTCCAGGCCGCCGGACGACGACGTGATCTCGTAGCCGAACTGGACGTCACCGATGGTCTCGTTGCGCCGTCGGCTTACTGAGCTGAAGTGAGTGGTGGTGAGCGGAGTGAGTCCTGTCGGTGGGTTTGGGGGGTCTGGGGTCGAATGGGTGACCTTGTTGGCTGTGCTCGTTGGGCTGGGTGACACGTGTCCGGCCTGGGTGGGGGTGATGTGGTGGGTGGTTTGCGGAAGCCGGCGGCGTCCTTCGTGGTGCCCGGGCCTTGCGGGGTGGCGGTCCGGGACCGTCTGGGGCACCT
>NZ_JBEXID010000153.1:0-9678 GCF_040608395.1 Streptomyces sp. NPDC005181 | reverse complement strand
CTGCCGCTGTGCCGCCTGCGCTTCACCGGTGTCCTGCACACCTGGGGCTTCGCGATCTACCTCGCCAGCCGAGGGAAATATGAGGACAACTTCCTCCCCACCGGACTGCCTGCCGGCTCACCCGAAGACGCCCTGGACTGCGCCTGCCTCCTCTACCTCGGCGACCCCACCCCCTGACCAACACCCCTCCACGAACTTCCGCGGAGCAGCACTAGTAGTAGCCCTTCGTGCCGTCGAGTAGCTCCCGGACGATGTCCGCGTGCCCCGCGTGTCGCCCCGTCTCCTCGACGAGGTGGATCAGCATCCAGCGGAGGTTGGCGCTGCCGTCGCGGAAGTCGGGGTGGCGGCCGGCGTCGTCCAGGTCGGCCGCGGCAACGATCTCGTTGCTGCGGGCGCACTGGGCCTCGTACTCCGCGAGGAGCTCTGCGAGGGGGCGGCCGTCGGTGTGCCAGTCGGCGTTCTTGCTTGACTCGTCGAATGCGGGGTTCTGCTTCTTGTCGCCGCCGAGGAATACCACTTCTAGCCATATGTGCTCGGTCCAGCGCATGTGCGAGATGAGACCGGCCATCGTCATGGCCGGTGAGGTCGGGATGACCGGGCGGCGCGCGTCCTCGTCGCTCAGCCCTTCGCATTTCCAGCGCAGGATCTTCCGCTGCAGGTCCAGCCAGCCGATGAGCGCGGTGCGTTCGTCCGCTTGGCGCGGGGGGCGTTCCAGTTCCGATGACATGCCGGCGCACGCTACCAGGGCGGTCGGGAGGGGGTACCTGGATGACGGGCTCTTCCGCGATTTACGTTCTTGGTCACGGTTGGGGACATTGGGGTGTTGCTGGTGATCTTCGCATGATGCCGCGGGGCGGGCCCTCCTCTTCGCAGTTCAAGGCGTCGACCCAGCGACATCACGCATCAAACCTCAGTAGCGATTCGTACGGACTGACCCCGCAGCTCAGGCCGGACCAGTAGCCTGTGACCAGCAGCCACGAACGGCCCGCGCAGACGGCCGAGGGCCCCGACCCCCTGATGGGGGCGGGGCCTTTGTCGTCCCCAAAGGGTCTGCGGTGCTCACCGCTTCGCCGACCACAGCTGACCTCGGCCGACTCCCCCGGCCTCCGTTCCCACAGGTCCGGGGGCCCCGTATGGGGAACGTCAGGGGAACGGAAGGCCGAGTAAAGGCCGGGAACGATCCGACGGGGACGGAAGGCCGGATCGCGCTGACCAGCCAGAACAGCGAATCCGGGGGAAGATCAACACAGACAGGGCAGGTTATAGGGCCTCTCCTAAAGCGGGTGTCGCAGGTTCGAATCCTGCCGGGGGCACAGCACTAAGGGCCAGTTCGGAGGCTTGATCCTCTCGAACTGGCCCTTTCGCATGATCGCGGCCGTGCCACACACGTGCCACTACGTCCCGGCGTCTCCCTGCCGTTTGCGGATCATCGACCCCAGCCGATCAGCGATCGCACGGTCCCGGTCGGCGGTCATGTGCTGATAGATCAACGCGGCACGAGCGGTGCTGTGCCCCATGCGCGTCATCAGCTCACGCGTGCTCGCCCCGGCAGCGGCCAGGGTGTTTCCCGTATGCCGCAGATCATGGAAGTGAACATCGGCAGCGATGCCCGCATCCTTGCGCGCCTTGATCCAGTCGTCCCGGAAGTTGCTGCGCCGTAGCTGTCCGCCCTGGGGGCCAAGGAAGACGTGGCCGTCACGGCCCGCCCCCGCGTAGCACTCCAGGTGCTCAATGACGTCGGCCAGGATCTCGTCCGGGAAGGCGACGGGGCGGACGCCGGCCGCCGACTTCGGAGCCTTGTCGAAGAGCTTGCCGTCCTGCATCTCGGCCTGGGCCCGCTGCACCAGGACCACCCGCCCGGCAGTATCGATGTCCCGGCGGCGCAGAGACGCCAGCTCACCGAACCGCAGCGTGGTGAAGGCCGCGAGCAGGACGAGCAGCCGGTAGCGCGGCGCCATGGCATCGGCCACCGCGTACACCTCGGCCACGGTCAACACCGGCCGCTCAGGCACGTCATACCGGTCGGCGCCCTTGACCCGGCAGGGGTTACGGCGAACGAGTTCATCGTCAACAGCCGTGTTCATGATGGCTCGAAGGACCTGATACGCCTTGACGACGGTCGGCTCCCCCACCCCGGCCGCGAGCAGTTGGCCACGCCAGTGGCGGACGCGGGACGTGGTGACGTCGGCCAGAGATCCCGAACCAAACGTCGGCCTGATGTGTAGCCGGATCACCGCCTCGTTCCGTTCCCTGCTGCGGGCAGCCAGCTTTCGGTCCCGCAGCCACGCATCGGCGTACTCGGCGAACGGAACGGCCCGCTTGTCCGGGACTTCCCACTGGCCGCGCGAGATGTCGGCCTCAATGTGCGTCAGCGCGACTTCCGCGTCCGTCTTCGTCGCGTAGGTCTGCTCGGCACTGCGAAGCTGTCCGGTCACTGGGTCGCGGTACCGAGCCTGCCAACGACCAGACTTGAGTTGCCGGACCGAACCAAAGCGCCGACGGTTTCCCTTCCTGTTGGCCATCAGGCGACCCTCCGAAGGCCAGCCGAGCGAGGAGCGACCGGCTCGAAGGTGTGGGCGTCGATGAAGGCGGTGACGGCTCTCTCGGGGATACGGACGTGTCGGCCTACCTTCACGAAGGTGATTCGGCGTTCCTCGATGAGCCGCCGGGGGAACCGAACGGTGGTGCCCAGGAGTTCGGCAACCTGATCAACAGTGAGCAGCCGTTCCATGGTCACCACTCCCCCACGGTGTCGAAGGCTTCCCGTTCGGTGCGGTGCTCTCGGGCAAGCTCGCGGTTCTGCCTGATCTCGTTCGCGATGGATTGGGCGAGCCAGGATTCGCCAGGGGTGTGGCCCTGTCCGGCGTACTCCCAGTGGGCGATGACCAGGGTGGTGTCCTCGGTGGTGTCCTCGGTGGTGTCGTCGTCCTGGTCGAGGGGTTCGAGGCCGCGTTCCCGGCGTTCTTGCTGGGCGCGCCAGTCGGCGCGTGCTCCGCGCAGGGCGCCGAGGGTGGTCGAGTAGCGGGGTGTCTTGGTGGAGAAGTGGCCGCGGAAGCCGAGCATGTGGGACCAGTGGGCGAGCAGCCGTTCTGGGTAGTCGGTGTCCAGGTCCCAGCAGGCTTCGATCAGGCGTCGGGTGTGGTCGGGCAGGTGGGGGTGGAGGTCGAGTTCGCGGAGTTCGCCGATGCGGCGGTCGAGGGTGCCGGTGGTCTCTGCGGCCTTGGTGGCGTATTTGGCGACGTAGGCGCCCACGGCCTGTTCGCTGACGTCGGTCTGGCCTTCAAGGGCGCCGATGGGTTGCACGTCGATCTGTGTTCCCCAGCGCAGGGTCCGGGCGGGGAATCGGCCGGCGGAAGGGACGTGGACCGTGGCGCGTGCTGCGGCTGCCCGGATTGCGGCGTCGAGGAGTTCGACGGTGGCCCAGGCCGGGGCCGGGGTGTCGGGCCCGTCCGGTCCGTCGATGCGGATGACCGCGTGGAAGTGGACCGCGCCGCGCTTTTGGAACTCGGCGACCTTCCCGAACGAGACCCGCGCCTCTTCCTTGCAGGCCGCCTGCGTCAGTCCGGCGCGGGCGGCTATCTCGCGGCGGAGGTAGATGGTGAAGCGCTGCCATAACTGTCCGGCGTGGTTGTTCCAGAGCACGGCCCCGGCGTAGTCGTAGCGCTCCGGGTGGATGGCGGTACCGAGGGCGGGATCGTCCTCGTGGTGGGCGGTGCCGCAGCGGCAGCGGCCGGAGTCGGGGCGGTTGTGGACCGGGCCGAAGGACGGGGCGGTGAGGGTGGCGAAGACGCGGGGGCGTTCGGCCACGGTGTCAGGGATGCCTTTGCCGCCGACGAGTCCGGCCATGATCAGGTGATAGGTGTCCCCCGCGTAGGTCCAGGCGCAGGACGGGCAGCGCGAGGCACGGCGGTTGCCGCAGGCGATCCGCAGCCGTCCGCCCGGTTCGCTGCTGGTCGAGTACTCGAAGAACTCACCGGTACGGGTGTCCACGGTCTGGGAGTGGCCGCTCAGATGGATGGGCTGTGCACAGCCGCCGGTCCGCCGCACCTGTTCTTTCCAGCGCTCGAAGCGCGGGGAGTTGGCGACGCGCAGCATGTCGACCAAGGTCAGGGGATCAACGCCCACCGCGGCCGCGGTGTCCGCCACGGCCGCCGAGGACAGCGCAGGAAGGGTCACGCAGCCACCTCCCCGAATCGCTCGGTGAGGCCCTCGATCACCGATTCCAGAGCGGCCAGCCGCTCATTGAGCGTGGACGCGGCGGCGGGACGGGTGAAGCCCAGCTCGGCCGGGGTGGCACGGAAGATCGCGCAGAGCAGGACCTGATACGCCGGTCCCGGGCGGTGGGTGTCGTTCTCCCAGCGGGAGACGAAGACCTTGAGCGAGTTCTCGGTCGCGATGTCCCAGCCCCAGTGATCAGCCAGAAGCATCAGCGCCCGCACCACCTTGACCTGCGACCAGCCCCGAGCCAGCCGGGCACGACCCAACGGCGTATCCGGAGCCCGCAACGCAGGCGGCTGAACCGGAGAGGGACCAGTGACGAGAGGAACGATCAAGGCGTTCATGCGGCCACCGCCTCAGTCAGCGCGGGCAGCGGCTTACCGGTCTCCCAGTCGAACGGCGCGGCCACCGGGCAGCGCTCCCGGCCACGGGCGCTGTGCACCAGGACGCCGGTGCCGTCCACCTTGATCCAGTCCGTGCCACCGGCGACTCCGCATGCCTGGCACGGCGAGGGCTCGTAGATGACACCGTCTTCGGTGCGGGACAGCGGAGCGGATAGCGGTGCAGGGTGCAAGACGACGAGCGTCGCGGGCATGATGGAAGCTCCCTTCGAGGGACGAAGGAGGGCGGCGGACTGCTTGGCGGTAGATGCGTCGCCCTCCGGGTTTGCGGCTTAACCGCATGACATAGCTTGCTATATAGCAGAGTAGGACGCAAGTGTTAGCGCGGCATAGGCTGTGCTATGTCGCGCTGGTGGGTAGTCTCGGCTCATGACGGTTGAAGCCCACGACCCCAGGTCCAAGAAGGTGCAGATCGCCGACGCCTTGCGCGACGAGATCGAGAGCACCCCGCTCCCGGCGGGGCACCGGCTCGCATCACTGCGTGACCTGGCAGACCGGTTCAAGGTCACGACGGTGACCGTGGGCAACGCTCTCAAGGTGCTTGCAGATGAGGGCGTGATCATCTCCGTGCCGACGCGCGGGTACTTCGTGCAGGACCGGCCGAGCAAAGACAGGGCCGGGCAAGACGCCAGCGCTCCGGTTAACCGAGATGAGATCAACGCCATCCACTCCGAGATTCAGCAACTTGCCGCCCGCGTCGCCGAGTTGGAGAAACGAGCCCAGCCCTTGAGCGGTACCTGACAGTGATCCACCTTGCTGTCAGCACGACTGAGTAACTAGGGACAGGCGTGGTGTCACCGGGGGACAGCCCTAGTGCCAACCCCCTGTCACCCCCCGTGTCACCGGCTCTCTGAGTGCCAGACTCGACAGGCAAGCACCCCGACGGGAGGGCAGCACATGAGCGACGAACGGCCGGCATGGGCGCGACGACTTGCCTCCGAGCGAGACGCCCGGCAGTGGTCACAGGCCGAAGTGGTTGCCGCGCTCCGGGCCCACTCGCCGAAGCCGTTGCCGGAAGGCTCCAGCATGGTCCGCCAGTGGAAGCGGTGGGAGTCCGGCGAGGTCATGCCGAGCGACTTCTACCAGCCGATCATTGCCGCCACCTTCGGCACCGTGACCCATGCGATCTTCCCAGTTACCGGGCAGCGAGATGGAAACGCCGAGATCGTCGCGGCGAGCGGCATGGAGACACTGGACATCATCAGCCGGTTGCAGGCATCCGACGTCGACACCGCCACTCTTGACGCACTCCGGATCACCACCGACCGACTGTGCTCGGAGTACCCCTACCTGCCAAGCGGGCAGCTGGCCGCCGAGGGCAGGCAGTGGCTCAAGCACGTTGCCGGGCTTCAGGCCCAACGCCTCACGCTCGCGCAGCACCGCGAAGTGCTCACCCTGTCCGGATGGCTCGCGCTCTTGATCGGCTGCGTCGAGTACGACATGGGCGACCGCGCAGCGGCAGAGAGCACCCGCAGGGCAGCCTTGTCTTTAGCTCGTGAGGCGGATAACCCGGAGATCTCCGGTTGGGCCCACGAGATGCGCGCATGGTTCGCCCTCACGACGGGCGACTACCGCGGAATCCTGGCAGCCTCGCAAGCCGGGACCGACACGTCCCCCAAGCACGGGGTGGCGGTGCAGCTTGCCGCCCAGGAGGCCAAGGGGTGGGCACGTCTGGGCGACCGGCGGCAGACGGAAGTGGCGTTGGACCGGGGGCGGAAGCTTCTCGAAGGGATGCCGTATCCCGAGAACCTTGACCACCACTTTGTGGTGGACCCGGCGAAGTTCGATTTCTACGCGATGGACTGCTACCGCCTGCTCGGAGAGGATCGCTTCGCCGAAAACCTTGCCCATGAAGTGATCCGGGCGGGCACGGACTTCGACGGCTCCGAGCGCTCACCGATGCGCATGGCGGAGGCGCGGATCACCCTTGGCGTGGTGGCAGCCCGGCAGGGCGACTTGGACCAGGCCGTCAACTACGGCGAGTGGGCGCTGAAGGGGGACCGACAGTCTCTGCCGTCCCTGCTCATGGTCAGCCGAGAACTGGCGGCCATCATCAACCGGGACTACGCCACGGAGACGGTAGGCCGCGAGTACCTGGATCACCTGACCGCGCTCACTCGCGCCGGTTAGACCTGTAGGTCACCCGCCCCCGGCCCTGTGTTGTAATCCTCCGAACGGTTCTGGGGAGGGCCGATGAGAGGTGAGGGGGACAGGACGTGGCTGCTCGGTTTGGACGTGCCGCTGGGGTGCTCGTGATGGCGATGACCCTGCCGGTGGCCGGTTGCACCGATGACGACGGCACTGGCGGCGGTGGGAGCAAGGAGCGCGCGGCGGCTGCGATCGAGGCCGCCCGGACCTATCAGCAGGCCACGGTGGATCAGGATTGGGAGGCCGCCTGCGAGGCCCGGACCGAACGCCTGCGGCAGAGTTGGGGGGCAGACAATATCGCCGACTGCGTCGAAATTACTAGTACGCCCCGGCTCCGCGACCACCAGGACGCGCGGGTAAGTATCGGTGAGGCGGTCGAGGTCTTGGCCTTCGGCCCACACCCGGCGGGAATCGGACTGGGGGTGACCGTGGAGACCGGTACGGCGAAACTTGGCATGACCATTCACACCGCGCTAAGGCTCGTTCCTGGCGAACGCGGCACGTGGCTCGTCGATCAGGCAGTCAACCTAGGCGAGACCAACAGCACGGACTCGAAGGCCGTGCGCGCTGCGCTGAAGCGCAAATGAGCTAGGCCGGTCGCGGCGAGCCGTCTCGTTTGGATCAGCGGGAAGGCCAGAGGAAGACGGCTGTGATGTGGATTGCGACCAGAAGGGCTTAGGCCTGTTACAGGTTTCTCTACCTCATCAAGACCCGCGCACGGCGCGGGCGCGCGCCGCCTCAGCGGCGCGGCCTGCCTCTGTCTTCGCCCCGGCTGGCCGCGCCAGGCGGCGCGCTACGTGCTGCGGGCTAAAGCGAGAATCATCCGCGGGTCAAGAACATGCCTCCGGCGGGGGCGCTCAGACTCCGGGATGGACGGGGCGCCGTTCGCGGGTGCCGACCGGATCGTGGTGAGCGTTGTGGGCTCCCATCCCGTCCACCGTCGACCCAGGCAGAGCCGAGCAGACGCGGCCCATGGCGTCCAGGTCGTTCGTACAGTGGCGCGCTCCACCTGGACGCCATGAACCACGCCCGCTCCACGGTGTGTGGGTCGACGGCGGACGGGATGGGAGCTGGGGAAGTAGTGGGTTGGGGAAAGAGATCGGGTGCGGGGCCGGCGGCACGTAGCCTCACCCCGTGAAGATCCCACGCCCGGTCGTGCCGGAACCCTTGGTCTGGGCCATAGCCTGGATCGTTGTCACCGTGATGTTCTGGTCGCTTGCCCAGGTGCTTGGCAGCCCGAAGAGCTGGTACACGAGTGCACTCCTCGCAGGGATCGTCATCGTCGCCGGACAACTCGTCGACCGCTACAAGCAGAAGCGCTAACCAGGTCCGAGGTGCGCCGAACCCCTTGGCAATGAGTTGGCCGCTTGTTATCTTCACGCATGATTCAGGGACTCTGCGCTGCCCTCATCGGCGGCGTGATCGGGAGGCTTCTCCTGGCACGGCGAGCGCGGCGAACAGTCACTCAGACCGAAGCAGGGCAAACAGTCTTCTTCCAAGTCGGGGCCAACCTGCCAGACGAAGGTCGCCGATACAGCCTTGGCCAGGTACGCGCCGGAGGCAAGTTCCAATGGAAGTCTCGCTGGTCGAGGACGCGGCTGCGCGAACTCCCGAACGATCTACGATACATCCGCGCACACCAAGCGACCTTCCGCGAAATGTTGTGGGTCCCGACCAAAGCGCTGGTGATCGAGTGTGAATCGTCTGCGGGGCCCGTACGGCTATGGGCCTACCCGGAGCAGGCGGTGCACGTTGTGGAGATGATCCGGCGTGCAAGTAGCCCGAACTCTTCGAGCGCCCCGGTTCCCGACGTCAGCAGCTGACACCAAAAGGCGCGAACAGCGGCGGTCGACGCTGCCCCGTGCCACAACCGCGCCAGATCGGGCGGGGACTCACGGGGAACTGCGGCTGCTGACGGAAGCCACAGCCAGCAGACGCCGAAGTCGGCATCCCGCAGGTCAGAGCCCAACTCGCCCCACCACGCTCCTAAAGCGGGTGTCGCAGGTTCGAATCCTGCCGGGGGCACAGTCTCTGACCTGCGTCGGAGCATCGAAAAGGCCCCTCGGAGTTGATCTTCGGGGGGCCTGTTCGGCTTCAAGGGGAACGAAAGGGGAACGCGGCCAGGCAGCGTTTTCCGATGAAATGTCGGCTTTAGCGGCCGATGGCCGCAGGGGCGAGCGCACCGCATTTCGCCGACCTGCGCATGGACCTCGCGATCCGCGAGATCACGCTTGCCGGCCAGAGGAAGATCCGTCGCGAGATGCACAAGGGCCGGTATTAAGAGCCATCCCGCCACGCCACCAGGGCCGTGGTGTCCTGGCCGTCCCTGACCCACTGGGAGACGTCGATGTCCGCACCGAGCCTGCATCGCCGCTACGAACGCAAGCCTGAGCACTTCCTCGCCTTCGCCGGCATCACTGCGGCTCTGATCTGCTACCGCCGAATCCGCACATGACCGCGTGCCGGAGGATGGCCCCTGTGAATGGAGAGATTGAGCGCCAAGTCGTCGTAGCCCGTCTGTGGCAGGACCACATGGATGCGGAGTTTCCCGCCAGACTGCGCGGTGCGGAACTGGAGGGCATCGACATGGTGATGCTCGACGCGGACATCGCCGGCTGCGTGACGACCTGGCGCAACAACGACGGCTCCCTTGAGACAAAGTCCCTCCGGATACTGCGCCACTGCATCACCGAACTCGACAAGGTCCTGCCCCTCCTCACGCAAGCGGAGGAGTTCCGGTACTACGAGCGCCTGCACCAACTGGCGACGCTCACCTTGCAGATCGACCCACGACTCACCAAATGACACGACGTCTTAGCTTGGCGTTTATCCTCGCAGGTCACCCGACCTGCTGATCTGCGGTTCTTCCCGGGACAACAGGGGCGGCCGTTCTCCACGCTTCGAGATGTCG
>NZ_JBEXID010000152.1:0-9763 GCF_040608395.1 Streptomyces sp. NPDC005181 | reverse complement strand
GTGACACGCCACTTCGGCGTGCCCACAGGCATATCCGCAGGTCAACCTACATATTCGTGCCCTAGTCGGCACCGCCAACTGTGGAACTCAGGTCCTGCGGAGACACGTTCGAACTCAGCCGTCCGATGGCCGAGTCGTCGGCCCCTGCCTCCTGCCCCGCCGGGCACGAGGACACGGTGAAGCTGCTCTCCACCGTGGCCGTGGGCGGCGCGTCCGCCAAGTCCGCGCCCGCCGCCCCGTCGGGTGGCGGTGGCGGCGGCTGCTGCGGTGGGGGCTGCTGCGGCTGACCCCGGCCGGGCGGGCGGTCGCTACCGCTTACGGGAGAGGGTCAGTCCGTCCGCCACGGTGAGCATCACGCTGTCCATCCGCGGATCGGCCGCCACATGCTCGTTGAACTCCTTGATCGCCGCCGCTCCGCCGGTCGCCCGCGGGTCGGTCACACCGCCGTGGAACAGCACATTGTCGGTGACGATCAGGCCGCCCTGACGCATCCGGGGCACCAGTTCTTCCCAGTACGGGATGTAGTTGCCCTTGTCCGCGTCCAGATAGGCCAGATCGATGTGCGGCTCGGACGGCATCGCTCCCAGGGTGTCGAGCGCGGGGGCGATGCGCAGCTCGATCCGGTCGGCGACGCCCGCCTTCTCCCACGCCTCGCGGCCGTGGGCGGTCCAGTCCTCCGAGATGTCGCAGGCGATCAGCCGTCCGTCGGCGGGCAGTGCCTGCGCCATCGCGAGGGCCGAGAACCCGGTGAACGTCCCGACCTCGACGATGTGCCGGGCGCCCGTCAGCCGTACGAGGAAGGCGAGCAGCGGGCCCTGCTCCTCGGCGGACTGCATCCCCGCCTGTTCGGGAAAGCGCGCGTACGTGGTCTCGACGAGTTGACGCTGTACCGCATCGAGCGGCGGGTTGTGCGCCAGCATGTACGCGTACAGCTCGTCCGTGATCTTGATTTCGTTTCCCTTGCTCATCGCGCACTCCCTCTGTGCCTGCCGGGCAGGCGGTCACCTGCCCGGCACGCTGGTCACCCGCTGGACGGACCGGTCATGGCCTCAGGTACCACTGTTCCCTGTCGGAGACCCTGCTGCGGGACGGAAGCCTGAAGGAAACGCCGGAGGATCTCCTCGCCCGCCATCACGCCGTTCTCCGTCAGTACGTCGATGTGCGGGGCGCTCCAGCCGGTGTCGGCGAGTTCGCCGTGGCCGGGGCGCCAGGCGCGGTCGGCGGCGAGGAGCAGATCGGCGTCGAGGAGCGAGTCACCGGCAGCAAGGGTGAGTGTGGCGCCGGCGCGGCGGGCGACTTCGTTCATCGCGGCGCTCTTGGTGAGCGGCATGGGAACGGCGTAGATCTTGCGGCCCTGGAGGGAGACGGTCCAGCCGCGGGGTTCGGCCCACTCGGCCAGCTCCCTCACCCAGCCTGCGGGCAGCAGCGAGCGTTCGACGACGAGATAGGCGAAGAGGTCCTCGGCGACCCGTTCCTTGAGGAGCCAGGCAGGGTCCGCAGCGGCGACGAGGTGGGCGCGGACTTCGGCGAGCGAGGCGCATTCGTCGGCGAGCCGGCGGGCCACCTGCGCCTGCCAGCCGGGGTCGGACACCCCGTCGACCAGGAGCTGTCCCCCGTTGGCACAGATGGCGAACTTCGGTGCGGGGCCGGGGAGCCTGATGCGGTGGTACTGCTCGCGGGTGCGGGTGGTCGTGGGCACGAAGACCGTGGTGCGGGCCAGCTCGTCGAGGAGTGCGGCGGCCGTCTCCGTGAGATAGGAGAGCGGCTTGTGCCCGTACACCTCGACGCAGAGCAGCCGGGGGGCTTCGGCGTCCGGCATGGCGAGCTGGAGCGCCGCCGTCGAATAGATGAGGGTGCGGTCGAGATCGCTGGCGACCAGCGTCACGGGGCCGGCCGGGGCGGTCGGGGCAGCCCTGGGGGCCGGGGCGGCCGTGGGAGCCGGGATGGTCACGGAGCTCGGGGTGGTCACTGTGACGCCACCGCCTTGCCGTCCGCTCCCGTCGCGCCCCGGGTGTACTTCGGGTGGATCAGTCCGACGCAGGTGTAGGGGAGTTCGTCGACCTCTTCGACCGGCACCCCGCGCTGCTCGGCCAGCAGCCGGATGTGCTCGAGGTCGGCGCCGGCGCCGCGCTTGGCGAGGATCTTCCACGGGACACGTCGCAGCAGTACGCGAGTGGTCTCGCCGACGCCCGGCTTGACCAGGTTCACATCGTGGATGCCGTACTCCTCGCTGATGCGCTCGACGGCCGCCCAGCCGTCCCAGGTCGGGGCTCGGTCGGCGGCGAGCAGCTCCTTGACCTCGGCGTCCACTGCGTCGACGACCTCGTCGAAGTTCGCGGCGACGGTGTCGAGGAAGTGGCCGGACACATCGGCGTCCGCCAGCTCCCGGTAGAACTTCGCGCCGTGGAAGTCATGCGGGCCGACCAGATCGGAACGGAGCACCGTACGCGAAATCAGTCCGGACACGGTGGAGTTGAGACAGGCGGACGGTATGAGGAAGTCCTCGCGGGTGCCGTAGGTGCGGACACAGCCGCCCGGGTCGGCCAGGACCGCTATCTCGGGATCGAAGCCCTCGAACCGGGCGAGCGCCGCCGACAGTTCACGGGTGATCGCCCCCTTGCCGGTCCAGCCGTCGACGAAGACGACGTCCGCCGGATTGTGGTGGGCGGCCAGCCAGCGCAGGGCGTTGGCGTCGATGCCCCGCCCGCGCACGATGGAGACGGCGTAGTGCGGAAGATCGAGTCCGTGCCGGTGCTGCGCCCAGCGGCGCATCAGCACACCGACCGGGGTTCCGGCCCGGGCGAGGGAGACGAGAACGGGACGGGGGCTGCGCTCGGCGAGAACCGTCTCGGTGACGGTGCCCACGGCCCGCGCGATGCGGGCGGCCGAGAGGTCCAGGGCTGCCTTGAACAGGTCCTGGTACTCGGCGGACGGCTGGTATTCGACGGGCAGCGATTCGGCGTAGTGCGCGCCACCACTCTGTATCGCCTCCTCGCGCTCCTCGGTGGGCGCCTCCAGCTCGGTGTCCGAGAGGTCCTGGAGCAGCCAGCCGACGTCGTCCGGCGCATAGGAGGAGAAGGCGGGGCCGCGAAGGGGCTCGGGCAGCATGGGGGGTTCCTGCCGTTCGGGGGCGGGTGAGGGGGCGTACGGCGGTACGTACGAGGGGACGACGGCCAGCAGGACGTGGGCGGTGTGCGCGGCGAGCTCCGCCAGCAGGCCGCCGGGGGCGTGCAGCTCCGGGGTGTCGGCCGCGGAGTCGACGACCACCACCACGGCGTCGAAGCCGGCGCCTGCGACGTTGTAGGCGAAGCGGTCGCCGGGGCCGTCGGCCGGGTTGTCGTGGGCCGGGAAGACCAGACGGCTGCGTATCGCGTAGCCGGGGTCGTCGACGGCGAGGACCGGGGAACGTGTGGTGGTCGAGTACCGCACCTCGGCGTCGGTGTGGTCCTCCAGGGCCGTGCCGAGCCGAAGCGGTGCGTACATCAGCTCCTCGAAGCCGAGGATCAGTACGCGGCGGGCGTCGCTGCCCAGGGCGTCGGCGATGCGGGCGGCCATGGCGGGAAGGGCCGATTCCAGGGTTGCGCGGTGTGCGGGGGTGAAGCCGTGCCGGCCGCCGTCGGGCACCCCGGCCGGCCACCGCAGCTCCACTCGGGTGCAGGGGCTGTCGGCCTCTCGCCCCGGAGACGATCCGGCCCCGGCTGCCGCGCCGGCGCCGTCCCCGCCCTCGCTTGCCTCGGCGGCCCGCTCATGGGCGGTGACCAGCGCCTGCCCCTTCTCCAGGACGCCGTCCGGGAGGCGGACCGTGCCCGTTCCTCTCGCCACCAGGTCGACGCGTGCGCCGATCTCCGCGGCGAACTCGGTCAGGCGTCCGCGGTCGGCCGGCGACCGCATGTCCACCAGGGCCACGATGACGTACCGGTCGCGCGGGTAGAGCTCGTGCAGGGCGCGGATCGTGTTGAGCACGGTGTTGCCCGTGGAGAACTCGTCGTCCACCAGCACGAGCGGCTCTCCGGCCCGCTCGCCCTCGCCGCCGGCCCCGAACAGCGCCGGGTTCTCCGGGAGCAGCAGATGCGAGGTCGCGTGCGAGTGCGACTCCTCGAAACCGCCCGCCCGGGCCACGCCCTCGACCGGGCGGCGCGTCGAGTGAAGGTACCGCGCCACGCCCAGCCCGTCGGCGACCGCGTGGCCGAGGCCGGTGGCGGTCTCCGCGTACCCGAGGACCACCGACCGGCGCGCCAGCGCTTCCCCGAGGAGCTCGCGGACCCGCAGGCCGAGCTCGAACCCCGCCCCGTAGACCACGGACGGGCTCTGCGGCACATGCTTGCCCAGCACATTGGAGACGAGCAGATGGGCCCGCTTGGGGTTGCGGCGCAGGGCGAGACCCAGCAGCTCCCGCAGCTCCCTGTCGCCTCCGGGCGCCCCGTTGCCGACGAGCTCGACGCCCAGTCGCTCCGCCACCCAGCTACCCGACCACACCACGTTCGCCTTCTCTTTCCTTGCTGCGCGCTCGCTCATCGGGACGCGCTCATTCCGCGAGGCCCGCGGCCAGCAGATCCACGAACCCGACGTCTTCCTTCGCCACACCGAAGGCCTCGGCCCGCAGCAGCGTGCGCTCGGCCCAGGCCCGGTGGGGCTTCACTTCGTTCATCTTGTTCGTGTACGCGGAACGCATGACGCCACCGCCTCCCCGCTCCGGTCGCAGGATGTCCTGTGCATCGCTGAACTCCTCGTGACTGACCACGGACAGTGCGTGCACGGGCGCGACGTGCGACGGGTGGATGCACGTCTTGCCGAGCAGCCCGTTGGCCCGGTCGAGCTCGATCTCCCGAAGCAGCCCGTCCAGGTCGTGCTCGATCAGTGTCGTGCGCAGCTCCTCGGCCCGCCCCTCCAGGAAGGGGCTGCGGCGCAGTTGCGGCTTGAACATGCGCTCCTGGAGCCTGAAGTACTCCCACACCGGGCCGGTGATGGTGAAGCCGGTGCCGTCCGACCGGCCCAGCACATTGACCACGTCGGCGATGACCGCGGCGACGAGCTGCACGTCGTACGCCGTCATGTCGGGCGCCCTGCGCAGTCCGTACGCCGAGCAGAAGTCGGTGACCCCGAGCCGCAGCGCGAGCACCCGGTCCCGGTACCTGTCGACGGTACGGGCGATTCCCTGCAGCGTCTCGCTGCGGGACTCGATATGCAGCAGCTCCGGGGATTCGAGGACAGGCATCGCGAAGAGCCGCCGGTTCCTGGCCGCCTCGGCCTTGGTGAGTGCCTCCATGAACGGCACACCACGCTCTTCCGTGAACTTCGGAAGTACAAAACCGGACAACATTTGGGCGGAGCTGCCGAGCCGGTTCACCAGGTCCGTGATCTGCTCCGGCTCACGGACCCGGATGAAGAGCAGCGGCACCTCCACGCCGCGCGCCTCGAGGTCGGCGAACTGCCTGACCAGGTTCTCCTCGGCCGCCGTCACCTCGGAGTCGTCGATCGAATCCTCCAGGCACAGCACCATCGAGACGACACCGCGCCCGGCCTGTTTGATGATGTCGTCCGCGAGCCGCGGCCGGGTGGCCGGGGAGTAGAGGGTGGCGCCCAGGGCAGTCGAAAGCATGCGGGCGGGCGAGCCCGCGCCGAATTCGCTCGGCTCCCGATGGAACAGGCCCTTCCGCGCAGCGGGCGAGATGTGCCCGAAATGACGCATGTGATTCCCCCGTACTGCCTGACCGGCCGGACAACGTATGGCCGGTAATAGTACGTACGGACTGGTGTCGACAGTTCCCTGCGTGCATGAATTTCGGGTAACTCGTCCATTTCCCGACGGTTCCACAGGGCGCGGAGGGCGTGGTTCCGACGCACTGCCGAGACATGGGTTGCGACCCCCGCGTTGTCTGCGCGGGCAGCCAGCAGGCAGGATGACCGCCATGACGCACGCGATGCTGAAGGGCTCGAACGTCCCCCTCGATGCCGCGGCCGTACGGGCCGTACTGCGCTGGACCCCCGGCGCAGGGGTCCCCGATGTGGACGCCTCGGCCCTGCTTCTCGGCACCGGTGGCCGTGTGCGCTCCGACGAGGACTTCGTCTTCTACAACCAGCCACGGCACCCCTCCGGCCTGGTACGACGACTGCCGAAGCGCAGTGTCGCCGAGGGGCTGACCGACACCATCGAGGCCGACCTCGGCGCGCTCGACCCCTCGGTCGACCAGGTGGTCATCGCCGCGTCCTCGGACGGCACCGCCTTCCAGCAGGTCCGCGATCTGCGCATCCTGCTGTACGACGCGGCGTCGGCGGGCGAGGATCCGCTCGCCGTGTTCGATGTGCGGCCGGAGACCGGCGAGGAGACCGCGATCATCTGCGGTGAGCTCTACCGGCGCGGCGATGGCTGGAAATTCAGGGCGGTCGGCCAGGGCTACCCGACGGGTCTGGTGGGCCTCGCGACCGCATTCGGCATCTCGGTCGACGAGGCGGAGGCCGCGGCCGAGCCCGGTCCGGCCCCGTCACCCGCCCCTTCGCCCGCCTCGGCTCCAGCGCCGGTCACCGGACCGGCTGCCGCACCGCCCGCCCCCGCGTTTCCCCCCGCCCCGGCGCCCGGCCCCGACCTGCAGGCCACGGTCCGGCACCAGCAGCCCGCGTACGGCTATCCGCAGCCGACAGCGGTCGCAGCGCCCGCTCCGGCTCCCCAGCCGGCCTATGGCTACCCGCAGCCGGCCTCCGTACAGCCCGCCTACGGCTATCCGCAGCCCGCGGCGGCCGCGGCGCCCGCTCCGGACCCGAATTTCGTCCTGCCGCCGCAGGGCCCGCAGTTCGTCCGGTCCTGACCGGCCCGGCGCCGCGGGCCGGATCCGAGTCCGAGGACCGGCACCCGGTCTCAGGCCCGGGACTCGAGGACAGGCGGCCTCAGGCCCGTGACTTGTAGCCTCGGCCCCACTGCATCCCCCAGCCGTACAGCCGGTCCAGCTCCGACTGGAAGCCGTAGACGAATTTCACCTCGCGCCGCACGATCAGCTCGTCCTTGACGTTCTCGACGGTGAACACGGCGCACGAGCGGGCCTGCGGGGCCCTCTCGTCGAGCTCGATCTCGATCCGCGGCCCGTTGCCCGGGTAGAGCGTCACCTTGGCGTGCGTACGGTCGAACGCCGGCGTCCGGTCGTAGATGTAGACGAAGAACAGCAGCCGCTTGATCTGGTCCCGCTGGTCGAGGTTGACGTACACGGTCTCCCCCGACGGCGCCCCGAAGCGGTCGTCCCCGCTGAGCCTGATGTACGGCGGCCCGTTCAGGTCGCCGATCAGGTTGCCCAGCGGCTGCACGACGCCCTTGGTGCCGTCCTTCAGCTCGTACATGCAGCCCAGGTCCAGGTCGACGTTGACCACGCCCTGGGTGTGCGCCTGGACCACATCGGGCTGGAAGAGCTTGAACGGCCGCAACAGCCGCCCGCTCTGCCGCGATCGCCCCTCGATGTCGGACGTGCGCATCCGCCAGGAGAGATTGACCCGGAGGTTGCCGGTCAGCGCGCCCTGTTTGGTCAGCGAGACCGTGGCGTGCCGCTTGGAGAGCACGATGGAGTTGGTCGCCGCGTTGCCCGACTCGAACTGCGCTTCGCGCCTCGGCCACAGGCCGTCCCAGAACGCCATCCCCAACCCCCACACGTCTCGGTACTGCCCGGCCCCGCGCGCATCACTGCGGGGCGGCCCCCGGGCCGGGTCCGGGTGTCCCCGGAGAACCGTCGCCGTACGGACCGCCCCGCTGTGAGCGTTCCTCAATCCCTACCGGGTCACACCCCGGACGAGACTTCCGCCTTGGAGCCCGAGTTGTCAGTTGTCGCCGCCGCCTCCGGCCGCCAGCGCCTTGTTGCGCCGGACCGAGGACCAGAAGGACCAGCCGATCAGCACGACGCCGACGAGACCGGTGATGATCTCGTTGATCTCGTACTGGATGGTGACGAGCAGGATGATGGACAGCGCGCCGATGGCGTAGTGCGCGCCGTGCTCCAGGTAGACGTAGTCGTCCAGGGTGCCCTGACGGACCAGGTAGACCGTGAGCGACCGGACGTACATGGCGCCGATGCCGAGGCCGAGGGCCATCAGCACGATCTCGTTGGTGATCGCGAAGGCGCCGATGACACCGTCGAACGAGAAGGATGCGTCGAGGACCTCGAGGTAGAGGAACATGAAGAACGCGGCCTTGCCGGAGAGCAACACCGCGGAGACCTTCTTGCCGGTCTTCCTGGCCTCTTCCTCGGCCTCGTGCTCGCGCTCCTCCTCTTCCTCGAGCTTGTTCTCGAAGTAGCTGGAGAGACCGCCGACGATGAGGTACGTGATCAGACCCGCGACGCCCGCGAGCAGGACGGTCTCCGCCTTGTTCGCGTGCGCGCCGCCGTGCTGGTGCGCCTGGGTCGCGAAGGTCATGGCCGAGACCAGCAGCACGATGAGCGCGATGCAGACCGACAGCATCTCGACCTTGCCGAGCTTGGCGAGCGGACGCTCGATCCAGCGCAGCCACTGGATGTCACGCTGCTCGAAAATGAAGTCGAGGAAGATCATCAGAAGGAACATGCCACCGAAGGCGGCGATCGCCGGGTGGGCGTCCGTGACCAGTTCCTGGTACCGCTCGGGCTGGCTGAACGAAAGATCGACCGCCTCGATGGGCCCGATCTTGGCAGTGATGGCCACGATCACGACGGGGAAGACCAGCCGCATACCGAAGACCGCGATGAGGATACCGACCGTGAGGAAGATCTTCTGCCAGAAGGCACTCATCTTCTTCAGGATTCCGGCGTTGACCACCGCGTTGTCGAAGGACAGCGAGATCTCGAGGACGGAAAGAATAGCGACGACGCCGAAGGCTTCCCACCCCCCGTAGAACACCGCTGCGACCAGGCCGAGCGCGGTAATCGCGAACGACCAGCCGAAGGTTTTCAGAAGCACTGGCTACCTCATCGTGTAAGTACGGGTCTCCCCCGGGTGTGTACGGGGCTACCCCGCGCTGTGCGCGGCTTTACGAAACGTTGACCCCGAAGTCTAGAGCGATGCCTCGCAGCCCCGACGCGTACCCCTGCCCCACCGCACGGAACTTCCACTCGCCGTTGTACCGGTAGAGCTCGCCGAAGATCATCGCGGTCTCCGTCGAGGCGTCCTCGCTCAGGTCGTACCGCGCGAGTTCCTGGCCGTCCGCCTGGTTCACCACGCGGATGAACGCATTGCTGACCTGACCGAAAGTCTGCCCGCGGTTGTCGGCCTCATGGATCGAGACCGGAAAAACGATCTTGTCGCAGTGGGCGGGCACCTGTGTGAGGTTCACGATGATCGACTCGTCGTCGCCGTCGCCCTCACCGGTGAGATTGTCGCCCGTGTGTTCCACGGAGCCGTCGGGGCTCGTGAGGTTGTTGTAGAAGACGAACCACTCGTCGCCCAGCACCCGGCCCGACTGGCACAGCAGCGCGCTGGCGTCGAGGTCGAAGTCGGCTCCGGTGGTGAATCGTGCGTCCCAGCCGAGGCCGACGAGCACCTGGGTGAGGTTGGGTGCGGCCTTGGAGAGGGAGACATTGCCTCCCTTGGCGAGCGTGACGCCCATGGTGTGTGTCCTCCCCGAGTCGATGAACCGTCTGTCAGTGACCGTCTATCGATGAACCGTCCGTCGACGGACTGTCTGCTGTGCGCGTCCGGGGGGGGCCCGGGGGGGGGGGCCCCCCCCGGGGGGGGGGGGGGGGGGCCGGGGGGTGGAGCGGCGGGGCGCGCCCCCGGCGCCCGCAGGGGGGGGGGAACACACTGGGGGCCGGCT
>NZ_JBEXID010000151.1:0-9827 GCF_040608395.1 Streptomyces sp. NPDC005181 | reverse complement strand
CGTCATCGGTCAACGCCAGCTCGGCCATCGGCCGCCCCATCTTCGCCATGAAGACAGTCTACTTACTCAACGAATCTACGACGCAGGACACTAGCGCCACAGCCCCTGCCCGTTGCGGCGAGGCCCACCCTGTTCGCGCTAAGGTCGTCGGCCAGAGGGACCGAACGGGTCATGCGTTCACTCTCGGTGAGTACCCACGCTCACCGGAACCACTCGCTGCTCAACAACGTTCCGCGCAACCGGTGCTCAGAGACGTGCGAACCCTACGCCCGTCTCCTGGAGCCGGGCCGCTGCACCCAGTGGGCCTGATGGCTGCCCGACGGCCCTCCTGTTCCGCTGGTCGCCTGCACCCGCGGCGCGATCGAAGGCATCGCCCAGGACCGCGCCTGCACCGAACTCGGCTGGACCACCACGGCAACCGGAGGCCCACGATGACGTCCACGAACACGGCCTACTGGGAGCAACTGTGGCGGGAGGGCCGCCGCTATCGCTCACTCGCCTCCTGGGAGGAGAAGATCCTTGCTGCCCAGGTTGGGCCCGGAAGAGGCAGAGCGGCGCTCGATATCGGCTGCGGCACAGGGGAGTTGGCCGGCCATCTCTCCTCCCGGCTCAGCTACACGGTCACCGCGATCGACTGCTCCCCTACGGCCCTGGCCGCCGCCGAGCATCAGCACGGCAGCCCTGGCATCGACTTCCGCCTGATGGATTTCGCAGCTGACGACCCGGCCGACCTCCCGCAGCCGGCGTATGCGCTCGTCACCTGCCGACTGGTATTCCGCTGGATGCCGGACAAGGGAGCCTTCCTCGACCGTGTCCGCAGGGTTCTCGCGCCCGGCGGTGTGTTCTGGGTCGCAACCTCGCTGCACGACCCAGAGGAAGGTCCAGCACAGGAATGGGACCTGTCTCCGGCGGACGCCGAATTACTGACTGCCAACTGGTCTGTTGTCCGGCGCAGTTCCTCCCGCACATTCCACTGTCTGGCACTACGCCCATGACCGCACCCATGACCCCACGGAGCAGCCGATGAAGCCAGAGCAGGTGAACATCAAGGCGTGGATGCGGTACGGATCCCACCACGTCGATCGGAGGACTCCAGTCCCCGATGTAGAGCGCATCGACTGGGGGTTCTGGGGCGCGGGCCCGGGTGCCGAGGTGCTGGGCGATCTCCGCGGAGTGCGCGTGCTCGATATCGGTTCCGGCATCGGGAAGCACGCCGCGCATCTCGTTCGCGAGCACGGAGCGGTCGTGGATGCCATCGACGCCTCACCAGGCCAGCACCAACGTGCCCGCGACCGGTACGGCTCGCTGGGCGGGCTGCAGCTGCTACTGGGTGATGCTGTCGAGCACCTGCAGACCACGGAGCCGTATGACGTGATCTATTCCATCGGCGGCTTCCCTTACATCGACCCCCACCGCCTCCTGCCAGCCCTCGCCGCGGCGCTCAAGCCGGACGGAAAGCTCTGCTTCACCGTGCTGCACACCAATTCCCGTGGCCACGGTCCCTCCTCAAGCGTCAGCGCCCGTCCCGAGATCCTTCCTCTGGCCGGCGGCGGCCAACTCACCGTGCAGATGTGGGTGCTCACCCCGGAATTGTGGGAGGGCCTGCTCGTCGAGCACGGGTTCCTCGTCGAGGGCATCGACGCCCTCGACTCACCGGACAGCGACAATCACGTCTCCTACCGGCTCTTCCGTGTCCGCCGTCACGCCCGCATCTCCTCGCGCCCCCGCACCTCCCAGCCGCCGTCGGCGCATGCGGCTCTGGGGGTCGGCGCGATCATCCACGGTCCGCAAGGAGTCCTGCTCGGGCGACATCGCAGGGGCACCTGGGAGCTACCAGGAGGAAGTGTGGAGCCGGGCGAGACTCTGGAGCAGGCGGTCGTCCGAGAGCTGGGCGAAGAGACAGGCCTCCAGGCTCGCGCCGACGACGTCGTCCTGCTCGGCACGCTGCTCGACCACGTCGGTGCGGTCGTGCGGATCACCGTGGCTGCAGCCGTGACCGATTGGAACGGCGAGCCGGCCGACCAGCCCGGTGAGAGCGTCAGCTCCTGGCGCTGGTACTCACCGCAACAGCTCCCCCAAGGGCTGTTCGTGTGCAGCGCCCAAATCCTCACCGCCTGGCGTCCCGGACTCCCGATCGAACACCCTCCTGCCGCATTCACCCCCTACGCGCCACCGCCCCATCACGAGCGTGTGCCGGCGGCCCGGCCTGTCCGTTCAGCCGGCCCGGCTACGGACGGATGGACTGGTTGATCCGCAGGTGCCGGGCCCGCGCTTGTCGCCGACCGCTGATCCTTGCGATGGGGCACGATCTCGCGCGGCTGCGACTGCGACTGCGGCGCGTCGAGCGCGCGATGGCGCTGCTGCGTCGCGGCAACCTCAGCGTTACCGAGGTCTGCGCTCGTCGCTGGGCACCTTCAGCAGTCGCTTCACCGAACTGGTCGGCATACCGCCCCGCACCTACCGGCGCCAGTCGGCGAGCGCGACGGCTGGGATGCCGTGGTGCGTGGCGAAACAGGTGACCGGACCGATCAGGAATCGAGAAGCACCGGTGCCGAGCCGCAGCTAGCGTGACCGCCATGGACACCACCGTTCACGGAACCTGCCTCCCGCACGACGCCCCGGACGCATCCCTGGCCTTCCCACCCGACACCGTCGGCTTCGAGGTCCGCAACGACGTCGCATACGGCGGGATGCACTGGATCACGGTCGGTCCCGCCGAACAGCCCGGCACGTCCATCGTCCTGGAGCCGGCGAGGTGAACGAGCTGTCCGACCGCGAGCTGATGCGCGACGGCCGCTGGTTGGTCTGACGCCTCGACGGGGGCGCGCCGCGAGACCGGGGCCCAGAGGCTCCACGGGCCGAAGCAAAGTCGAACCTGAGTACTACTCGAAGCTGGTTAGATCGAGCCAGGCGACGCCGACGGAGACCGCGAAGGCGGCCCCGCCCAACAGATGGAGACACGAAAAGCATGGCCAAGAAGACGGACACGCAGTCGCCTGCGCTGCACGATGCCGACAGCCACGATCTGATCCGCGTGCACGGCGCGCGCGAGAACAACCTCAAGGACGTCAGCATCGAGATCCCGAAGCGCCGGCTGACGGTGTTCACCGGAGTCTCCGGCTCGGGCAAGAGCTCGCTGGTGTTCGACACGATCGCCGCGGAGTCGCAGCGGCTGATCAACGAGACCTACAGCGCCTTCGTGCAGGGCTTCATGCCGACGCTGGCGCGGCCCGAGGTCGACGTACTCGACGGGCTGACGACCGCGATCATCGTCGACCAGCAACGGATGGGGGCCGACCCCCGCTCCACGGTCGGCACCGCCACCGACGCCAACGCGATGCTGCGCATCCTCTTCAGCCGACTCGGGAAGCCGCACATCGGCCCGCCCAGCGCGTATGCCTTCAACGTCCCTTCGGTCCGGGCGAGCGGTGCGATCACCGTCGAGCGCGGTGCCCAAAAGGCCGTGAAGGCGACCTTCTCCCGCACCGGCGGCATGTGTACGCGCTGCGAAGGCCGGGGCACGGTCTCCGATATCGACCTCACCCAGCTCTACGACGACTCCAAGTCGATCGCCGAGGGCGCGTTCACCATCCCCGGCTGGAAGTCGGACAGCTTCTGGACCGTGCGGGTCTACGCCGAGTCCGGCCTCCTCGACCCGAACAAGCCGATCCGCAAGTTCACCAAGAAGGAGATGCAGGACTTCCTCTACCGGGAGCCGACCAAGGTGAAGGTCGAGGGCGTGAACCTCACCTACGAGGGGCTGATCCCCAAGATCCAGAAGTCGTTCCTGTCCAAGGACAAGGAGGCGATGCAGCCGCACATCCGGGCGTTCGTGGAGCGGGCGGTCACGTTCACCACCTGCCCCGAGTGCGATGGCACCCGGCTCAGCGAGGGGGCCCGGTCGTCGAAGATCAAGCGGATCAGCATCGCCGACGCCTGCGCGATGCAGATCAGCGACCTGGCCGAATGGGTCCGCGGCCTGAAGGAGCCGTCGGTGGCGCCGCTGCTGGCCGCGCTCCAGCACACCCTGGAGTCGTTCGTGGAGATCGGGCTCGGCTACCTCTCGCTCGAGCGGCCGTCGGGCACGCTTTCGGGTGGCGAGGCGCAGCGCGTCAAGATGATCCGGCACCTCGGCTCCTCGCTCACCGACGTCACCTACGTCTTCGACGAGCCGACGATCGGGCTGCACCCCCATGACATCCAGCGGATGAACGACCTGCTCCTGCGGCTGCGGGACAAGGGCAACACGGTGCTCGTCGTGGAGCACAAGCCGGAGGCGATCGCGATCGCCGACCACGTGGTCGACCTCGGCCCCGGCGCCGGTACGGAGGGCGGCACCGTCTGCTTCGAGGGCACCCTCGAGGGGCTGCGGGCCAGCGGTACCGTCACCGGCCGCCATCTCGACGACCGGGCCGCTGTCAAGGAGACGGTACGCAAGCCCACCGGCACCCTGGAGATCTGCGGCGCGACAGCGAACAACCTGCAGAACGTCGACGTCGACATCCCGCTCGGGGTGCTTGTCGTCGTCACCGGCGTCGCCGGCTCCGGCAAGAGCTCGCTCGTGCACGGGTCGATCCCCCCCGGCGAGGGTGTGGTCTCGGTCGACCAGGGCGCGATCCGCGGCTCGCGACGGAGCAACCCGGCGACATACACCGGACTGCTCGACCCGATCCGCAAGGCGTTCGCGAAGGCCAACGGCGTGAAGCCGGCGCTCTTCAGCGCCAACTCCGAGGGCGCCTGTCCCACCTGCAACGGCGCCGGCGTCATCTACACCGACCTGGCAATGATGGCCGGCGTCGCCAGCCCCTGCGAGGACTGCGAGGGGAAGCGGTTCCAGGCATCGGTGCTCGAATACCACCTCGGCGGTCGCAACATCAGCGAGGTCCTCGCGATGTCGGTGACCGAGGCCGAGGAGTTCTTCGGCGCCGACGAGACGCGCACGCCGGCCGCGCACAAGATCCTCGAACGGCTCGCCGACGTCGGGCTCGGCTACCTCACCCTCGGCCAGCCGCTGACCACGCTGTCCGGCGGCGAGCGGCAGCGGCTCAAGCTGGCCACGCACATGGCCGAGAAGGGCGGCGTCTACGTTCTCGACGAGCCGACGACGGGCCTCCACCTCGCCGACGTCGAGCACCTGCTCGGCCTGCTCGACCGGCTCGTCGACTCGGGCAAGTCGGTCATTGTCATCGAGCACCACCAGGCGGTCATGGCGCACGCCGACTGGCTCATCGACCTCGGCCCCGGCGCCGGCCACGACGGCGGCCGGATCGTCTTCGAGGGAACACCCGCCGACCTCGTCGCCGACCGCTCCACCCTCACCGGCGAGCACCTCGGGGCCTACGTCGGCACCTGACCGAGCCCCTCGCGGACACCGTGAGCCGAGTTCTCTCATCTGTTTCGACTCGTCCCGACCCGTGAAGGGCGTGTTCAACAGGGTCGAGTAGGCATTCATCCTGCTCTGCATACAGCCGCGTGAGGTCACCTGCGTGACCTCACGCGGCTGCGCTGCGCCCGCGACCGGATCGACCCGGAGGACGCGCAGCCGCTGGACGTCGAGGCGCTCGCCCGCGGCGCGCACATGCCGGCCGGGCACCAGAGCCGAGAGTTCCGGCGTTTGTTCACGAGGTCTGGTTCTGGCTCAAGCTCTGTGATGGCGACGCTTCAGGTGAGCCGGCCAGGCCGGCGCGCTTGTGGAAATCTGCATGTCAGGGGCTACTGCTGTCGTTGCAGCGAGGACCGATCCAGCCAGCTCCACAAAAGTTGTGCCAGAAGCCGAGTCTTGACAGCGCTTCACGTCAGTGATCTTGACCTGCGGTCCGTGTCGAGCAGTCGTGTCCGTCGCCTGGCAGACCCATAACGTTCAGCACGGGTTCTTCGCCTTTGCTAGTGCCGCATCAGGCACCGTTTGCCCTGTAGTTCGCGGCGCGCGCTGACTGACTTCAGCACGCAGCCGGGACCGTGCGTCCGTGCACGTCGAGTCACGCGTCCAGTTGTGCGCGAATGAGCGTGTCGAGTCGCTGCCATGCCGGGGACGAGGCGTTGACCGTGCCCTGGATGAGGGCGGGGATCTCGGAGGCCGCATCCAGCTCGGGCAGTTCGTCCGGTCCGTAGCGTTCCCGATTCGCCTCGCCGATCCGGCGGGCGAGGTCGTCGATGCGGGGATCGTCGACGTCGAGGTCGTGCGCGTGGTCGTAGTCGAGGAAGAGCTGCCGTAGCGCCGGGTCGGCGAGGATCTCGGCTTGTTCGTGGAACAGGGTGATCGCGCGGTCTGGGTGGGTGGCGAACACGAGGATCCACAGGTCGCGTTGCAGGTCCACCCATCGCGGGGTGAATCCCCAGCGGGCCAGGTGCTCCAGATGGGCACCGACCTCGGTGGGCAGCGGTGCCAGATGCCCGGCGGCGAGCCGGCGCAGGCGTCCTTGCGTTGCCCGCAGGCCACGGATGCGGGCGGTGAGTTCGTCGTCGATCTCGCGAAGCGCCTGCTGGAACTCCTCGTCGGTCGCTGATCTCAGGTCCCGGATACGGGCCAGGGGAACGCCGGCTTCGGCGAGCGTCCGGATCTTGATCAGGTCGATGGCGTCGTTCGCGCCGTACCGCCGGTAGCCGGACGCATCGCGGTCGGGCTCGGGGAGTAGCCCCTTGTCGTGATAGACGCGAATGGTCTTGATCGACACTCCGACGTACCTGGCCAGCTGCCCGATGGTGATCACCCGGCCATCGTCCCACTTGACCCTTCCCCTGGGGCAGGGTTGCAGCATGGTCTCATGGCGAACACGAACATCGATCGGGAAACCCTGCGCGAGCTGGCCGATGAGGGCAACGAGACCGCATTGGACCGGCTGGCCGACCTCGCCGACGCAGACGGCGACCTCGAGGAGCTGAGCGAGCTGCTGGACGAGGGATCCATGCGCGCCGGGTTCCTGCTCACTCGACGCGCGGCCGCGGCCGGCGACCTGCGCGAACTGCAACGGATCTCCGACGCCGGCTACGACGAGGCAGGGAACCAGCTGGACCGGCTGCTGAAGGCACCGGCCGACCGACATCGGGATTGAGGATCCGACCGACCGCTGCAACGACGCTCCGGGACGCAGCCATCGGTCCCGCTCGCGTCCGACGCGCTCGGGCCAGAGTGTTCGGCCTGGCCGACCCGGTGCGCGTGTGCGAGATAGACGATGAGGAGGGCCGGCGCCTATTGCGGACACTTTCCTCTCAGCCCTGCGCACCGCCCACGAGGACGCCGCCCAGGCGACTCGCTGAGCAGAACTGGCGCCCCTTCCGGGTGTCAGACGATCTGCTCGTCCTTTGCCGAGCATTCCCAAGAGTGCGGGCGGCGCCTACGGCCGACTCCGTACGTAGGTGCCGCCTGCCCACCATGAGAGGCATGACCCCGTGCACGCTCCCTCGACCGGCACGAGGAAGGTCGCCCCTTGGCGCTCGATTTCATTGGTTAACAAAACCCGGGCCATACTCAACGAACGCGGCCTGCACGGCCGAATCGCGCACAGAGGCGAGAAGGCCCCGATCCAGGCAAGCCACTGCCGGCACGCCGAGCGGACCCATGCTTGGCAGAACGCCTTCCACCGGCTTGCCCGCTGCTACGAACGTCGCGCCGCCGTGATAGATGCGTACTTCGATCTCGCGGACACGATCATCATTGTTCGCAGCCTTATTCACCGGTCCTGGGCCGCTCATCCCTGGGACGACCGCCCGAACCGACGCACATAAATCCCTCTCGCCGGCATGCGCCAGAAGGCCCATCAGAGAGCGCGTTCCTGTAGCGATGAGAGTGAGTAGTCTGCCGGGCTATGGCCCAAGGCCGTGAAGTTACGGCTCCGGGGGCGTAGGCAAGTGCGCGGACGCTGGTGGTTCCCAGGATTCGGCCGGCGAACGGATGCGCTCTTCTGCTTGCCGAAGTGCCAAACACGAGCGTGGCGGGAACGGCGCTTGCGTTGGCCGACCCGACCCCGACACGCCACAGCCGACGAATATGGCGTGAACATGACCCACTATGGCGTGAACTTGCCATATGGATCCGCTGTCGGAGGCTGTCTAATGGCGCGATCTGGCTCCAAGGGGGGGCCCGAATCCGGGAGTCGTCATGAGTTGGAGTACCAAGCGGATCAAGCTGGGCGCGTGCACGGTGGGGGCGCTGACCGCCGCCGTCCTCGCCGTGAGCACCACCCCGGCCGCAGCGAGCGGAGACTACAGCGGCCGCGCCTACATCTGGGGGAGCGGCGACGTCTACAACTACTGGAACGACTGGGACGACGAGGGCGAGCTGGGGAGGAGCCGTCACGCGTCTTCCAACGTGGCGTGCCTGTGGCAGAAGATCCTGTGGGCAGACGGCAACCTCGAGTCCCTTGCGGACGTCGACGGGGTCTTCGGAGATCAGACCTACAACGCGACCAGGGCTTGGCAGACAACGGAAGGCGTGAAAGTCGACGGGGGCGTCGGCAGGGAGACCTTTGGCGCTGCGGGCTTTTGGCTGGACAAAACATCCGGTAGTGCATCCCCCGGCCAGACCCTGTATCTGAGGTACTTCGGCTCAGACCACAACTTCGACTTGAGGCGCCTCCCGGACGGCAACTACGAGTTCAAGGACGGTAGCGAGAATTGGCGGAAGGCCGGTTACAACTACCGGTCCTGCACCTGACGCCTGCCGTCGCAGGCACGCCGAGGGCCCGCTTCCCGGAGGGGAGGCGGGCTCTCGGCGCGTTGGAGGCCCCTAGTCTGAGGCCTCCGGCATGTCCGGTGGGGGACGACGGGCTACGAGCGTATGCACCTTCGTCCCGCGCCCCTGGCCGACGTTCACTGCCTGGGCACGTTCCGGAGTGCCGCGAGCAGTCCGCGGAGCGCGGGCCGGCCCAGCGATGTCTCCCGCACCGCCGCGTGAATGACCCTCATCGGTTCCGGCTTGCGCACCTTGCGCACGACGACGGCGGGGTGACGGTTGGCCAACCCCATGGTCGGGATGAGACTGATCCCGAGGCCGGCGGCGACGAACCCCTGCGCCGTGGCGTAATCCTCGCTCTCCACCACGAAGTTCGGACTGAAGCCCGCCGCGGCGCAGCCTTCGACCACGGCGTCCAGGCAGGGGCCAGGCCCGTCGCTGCGGACCCACGGCTCGTCAGCGAGGTCGGTCAGGTCCAGCACTCGTTTCGCGGCGAGTCGGTGCCCTGCGGGCAGGACGGCGCGGTAGGGGTCGTCGAGCAGATGAACGAAGTGAATGCCTTCGTGGAGTCGGCTGCGTGGCTGGACCACCACGGCAAGGTCGGCACGGCCTTCCGTCACCTCAGGAAGCGGGTCCTGCGGGTCGGTCATCCTGAGGTCGACCCGTATACCGGGGTGCTCCTGCCGGAGGCGAGCGAGTGCGGGCGCCATGAGCGTGGCGCCCGCCGTGGCGAAGTAGCGGATCGACAGCAGTCCTGTGCGGCGGGCCCGCAGGTCGGTCAGTGCTGTCTCTGCCTCTGCCACCTGCCTGCTGATGACCGCCGCGTGCTCGCTGAGCAACTGGCCGGCTTCCGTGGGCTGGACGCCACGGCCGACCCGCTCGAGCAGCGGAATCCCGGCCTGCTCCTCCAGAGCTGCCACCTGTTGGCTGACAGCGGACGGGGTGTACCCCAGATGGCTGGCCGCTGCGGTGATCGACCCACTGGTGACGACCGCACGGAGAACCTGCATACGTCGCACGTCAAGCATGTAGCTGAGCTTAAAGGTTGTGCAGAACTTTTCGGGCTCTCCTGCCGTATGTGTGGGTGCTCTGACCTGCCCTGATACGTGAAACACGCCGTCTCCTGTGATCCTTGAGGTGTTGAGGCTCAAGTTGG
>NZ_JBEXID010000150.1:0-9911 GCF_040608395.1 Streptomyces sp. NPDC005181 | reverse complement strand
TAGATTCTCATGTTTTATAGGGCGGCGGTGGAGGGGATGCTGCCCGTCCCCGGCCGAAGTGTTACGGCCCCTGTTCCGGGCCGGTCAGACCTGCGCCGTGCCCCGGTCCGGGACGCAGCGGCCGTCCTCGGTGCGGTACTTCCACTGAGCCCCCTCGCTCACCAGCTCCTTGACCGCGCGGACGAAGCGCTCGATGTGCTCGTCCGGCGTACCGGCGCCGAAGCTGACCCGGATCGCGTTCAGCGAGCGCTCGCCCGGCTCCGCCTCCGGAGCGCCGCACTCGCCCGGGTCCTGCGGGTCGCTGCCGAGCAGGGTGCGCACCAGCGGGTGGGCGCAGAACAGTCCGTCGCGTACCCCGATGCCGTATTCG
The DNA here is from genome assembly GCF_040608395.1 of Streptomyces sp. NPDC005181. Taxonomy (NCBI): domain Bacteria; kingdom Bacillati; phylum Actinomycetota; class Actinomycetes; order Kitasatosporales; family Streptomycetaceae; genus Streptomyces; species Streptomyces sp. NPDC005181. The sequence goes on along the minus strand of NZ_JBEXID010000150.1, from coordinate 9,541 downwards.
GCGGAGAGCGCCGCGGCGAAGTGGGAGCTGTTCCACCCCTCCACCACGAAGGAGACGACGCCGACCCGAGGGGCGTCGTCACCGAACAGCGACAGCACCTTGACCTGGGGGACCTCGGCGAGGCCTTCACGGACTCGGGTGACGAGCTGCTGCTCCCGGGCGACGAGGCGGTCGAAGCCGGCCTCGGTGAGGGCCTTGCAGGCGGAGGCGATGGAGTAGACACCGATGACGTTGGGCGAACCGGCCTCGTGCCGGGCGGCGGTGGAGTGCCACTCCACGTCCACACCGCCGTCGGTGCGCCGGGCGACCTTCCGCGAGGCGCCGCCACCGGCCAGGTACGGCTCGGCGTCCTGCAGCCAGTCGGCGCGACCCGCGAGGACACCGGAGCCGAACGGCGCGTACAGCTTGTGTCCGGAGAAGGCGACCCAGTCGACGTCGAGCTCGTCGATGTCGACCGGGTGGTGCGGCGCGAGCTGTGCGGCGTCCAGCACGATCCGGGCCCCGTGCGCGTGGGCGGCGGCCGCCAGCTCCCTCACCGGCCACAGCTCACCGGTGACGTTCGAGGCACCGGTGACGCAGACCAGCGCGGGGCCGTAGGGGTCACGGTCGGCGAGCGCCCGCTCCAGCGTCTCGACGGCCTGGGCCGGGGTGCGGGGAGCGTTGAGGTAGGTGACGCGGGCGTCGCGCCAGGGCAGCAGCGAGGCGTGGTGCTCGGTCTCGTACACGAAGACCTGGCAGTCGGCGGGGATCACCGCGGCCAGCAGGTTCAGCGAGTCCGTCGTCGACCGGGTGAAGATCACCTGGTCCTCCGCGCGGCAGCCGAGAAACTCCCCGACCGCCTTGCGGCTGTTCTCGAAGAGGTCCGTGGAGAGCTGCGAGAGGTAGCCGGCGCCGCGGTGGACGCTGCCGTAGTACGGGGCGTACGCGGCGACGTCCTCCCACACCCGCTGCAGGGCCGGGGCGCTGGCCGCGTAATCCAGGGCGGCATACGTGACTTCTCCGCCGGTAGCGAGTGGAACAGTCACATCCTTGCCCAGAACGGGCAGCGGGGAACAAATGGTCTGGTCGGTGGCAGCGGTGACGACGGACATGGCGAACTCCCGTAACAGGCAGGCGAATTCACTGCGCCGGCAGGTACGCGGCAGCGCAGGAAGCAGAAAAAGGGGGTGCGGAGAGGGGCCGGACCGGGCCCTATCGCATTCGCTTGCTCACAAGAGGCTCCTTGAGGACCAGGACCCCAGGGATGTGACATTCACAGATGTCGAGGGGTCCGCGCTTGCCGCAGACCTCGCTGCCTACGGCCTGGTCTTCACCCGGGGCACCCCGCCACGGACGGAGGGTTGCCGGACAGCGGGCCGGGGCCGTAGTCGCTGTCACTCATGACCTGCCCAGCATCTTGCCATACGTGCGTCGACGCGCAAGGCGCAGTCCAAGATCTGGACTGCGCCCTGGGCCGCAGTTCCCGTTCGTTCAGGCGTTGCTGACCGTCACCCAGCGCTCCAGCGCCGCCCGGGCCGCACCCGAGTCGACGGACTCGGCGGCCTTCGCGATCCCGGCGGCGAGCTGCTGGTTCAGCGTGCCCTCCCCCGGGTCCAGCGCCACCAGCGCCGCCGCCGAGTTGAGGAGCACGGCTTCGCGTACCGGACCGGTCTCACCGGCCAGCAGCCGGCGGGCCACATCGGCGTTGTACGAGGCGTCGGCGCCGCGCAGTGCCTCGACGGGGACCAGCTGGAGGCCGACGTCGCGCGGGTCGAAGGCCTCCTCGCGCACCTCGCCGTCCCGGACCACCCAGATCCGGGAGGTCGCCGTGGTCGTCAGCTCGTCCAGGCCGTCGTCGCCGCGGAAGACCAGCGCCGAGTTGCCGCGCGCCGCGAGCACGCCCGCGACGATGGGGGCCATCTTCAGATCGGCGACGCCGATGGCCTGGGAGCGCACCCGGGCCGGGTTGGTGAGCGGGCCGAGGATGTTGAACGTCGTCTGCGCGCCGAGCTCCTTGCGGGCCCGCGCCGCATAGCGCAGGGCGGGGTGGAACTTCACCGCGAAGCAGAAGGTGATGCCCGCCTCCTCCGCCACCTCGACGACGCGCTGGGGGGTCAGCTCCAGATTGACGCCCAGCTTCTCCAGGACGTCGGAGGCGCCGCTGGCCGACGAGGAGGCGCGGTTGCCGTGCTTGACGACCTTGGCTCCTGTGCCCGCGACGACGATCGCGGACATCGTGGAGATATTGACCGTCTTGGCGAGGTCGCCGCCGGTACCGACGATGTCGACCGTGCGGCCCGGCACCTGGATCGTGGTGGCGTGCTCGTACATGGCGCGGACGAGTCCGGTGACCTCGTCGACGGTCTCGCCCTTGGAGCGCAGGGCAACGGCGAAACCGGCGATCTGCACGTCGGTCGCCTCGCCGCTCATGATGTTGTCCATCGCCCACGCGGTGTCGTCGGCGCTCAGGTCCTCGCCGCGCAGGAGAGCGTTCAGCACGCCGGGCCAGGAACGAGCCGCCACGCTGTCGCCGCCGACCGGGGTCACCACGTTCATGGTCCGCTCCTGGGGGTCCACCGCCGATAAGGGTATGGACCCCACCCTATCGAGCGCACGGGACAGCAAAGAGCCCCGTCCATCGAATGGACGGGGCTCCCGCTGTGGCGATCAGTTGAGGCGATCAGTGGTGGCCGTGGCCGCTGGTGATCTCCTTGTACTCCTCGGCAGTGGGCTTTTCGATCTGGTTGTGCTCGCCGAAGTAGCCCTTGCTGAGCTTGGCCCGCAGCTTCTGCATCGCGGGCACCTTGCGCTCGACACCGTTCTCGTCGACTGTCGGGCCGATCTCGACCGGCTTGTACTGCTCGTGCGCGGTGAGCATGTGCAGCTGCTCGGGGCCGAGCGGCTCGTGGATCTCGACGAACTCACCGTGCGGCAGGCGCTTGATGAGACCGGACTCACGTCCGTGCAGCACCTTCTCCCTGTCGCGGCGCTGAAGGCCGAGGCAGATCCGCTTCGTGACGATGAACGCCAGGACCGGCCCCACGAAGATGAAGATCCGGACGAACCACGAGATGGAGTTCAGCGAGAGATGGAAGTGCGTGGCCCAGAGGTCGTTGCCACCGCCGATGAAGACGACGAGGTACTCCGTGATCCACGCGACGCCGAAGGCCGTCCGGGTCGGGGCGTTGCGCGGGCGGTCCAGGATGTGGTGCTCGCGCTTGTCCCCGGTGATCCAGGACTCGACGAACGGGTAGACCGCGATCACGGCCAGCACCACGCCGAAGGCCATCAGCGGGATGAACACGCCCAGGACGAGCGTGTGACCCCAGAGGTTGATCTCCCAGCCCGGCATCACTCGGATCAGACCCTCGGCGAAGCCCATGTACCAGTCGGGCTGGGCGCCGGTGGACACCTGGTCCGGACGGTACGGACCGAGGGCCCAGATCGGGTTGATCGAGGCGATCGCCGAGATGACCGCGATGACACCGAAGACCAGGAAGAAGAAGCCTCCGGCCTTCGCCATGTAGATCGGCAGCAGCGGCATACCGACGACGTTCTTGTTGGTGCGGCCGGGACCCGCGAACTGCGTGTGCTTGTGGTAGAAGACCAGGATCAGGTGGCCGACCACGAGACCGAGCATGATGCCCGGCAGCAGCAGGATGTGGATCGAGTAGAACCGGGCGACGAAGTCGCCGCCGGGGAACTCTCCGCCGAACAGGAACATCGAGATGTACGTGCCGACGATCGGCATGGACAGGATCGCGCCCTGGGTGAAGCGGACACCCGTACCCGAGAGCAGGTCGTCCGGGAGCGAGTAGCCCGTGAAGCCGGTGAACATACCCAGCACGAACAGCAGGAAGCCGAACAGCCAGTTGATCTCACGCGGCTTGCGGAACGCACCCGTGAAGAAGACGCGCATCATGTGCACGAACATCGCGGCCAGGAAGATCAGCGCGCCCCAGTGGTGGATCTGGCGGACCAGCAGACCACCGCGGACGTCGAAGCTGATGTCCAGCGTCGAGGCATAGGCCTCGGACATCCGGATGCCCTGCATCGGCTCGTACGAGCCGTGATAGACGACCTCGTTCATGCTCGGGTGGAAGAACAGCGTCAGATACACACCCGTGAGGATGATGACGATGAAGCTGTAGAGGGCGACTTCACCGAGCATGAAGGACCAGTGGTCCGGGAAGATCTTGCGCATGTTGGCCTTGGCCAGGGAGTAGATCCCGAGCCGGCCGTCCGCCCAGTCGGCCACCCGCTCGCCGGCGGGCGCGTTGCGCTTCGTGTCGGTCACAGTACTCATCCGCGCTCCCAGAATGCAGGACCGACGGGCTCTTCGAAGTCACCGAGCGCCTCGAGGTTGCCCTCGCTGTTCACACCGATCCGCAGCTGCGGAAGGGAGTGACCGGCCGGACCGAAGATGACGCGGGCGCCGTCGGAGAGGTCGAAGGTGGACTGGTGGCACGGGCAGAGCACGTGGTGCGTCTGCTGCTCGTACAGGCTGATCGGGCAGCCGACGTGGGTGCAGATCTTCGAGAAGGCCACGATGCCCTCGTGGGCCCACTCGCGCTCGCGCTTGTCCTTGATGTTCTCCGGCTGGATACGGATGATCATCAGCGCAGCCTTGGCGATCTGCGTCTGGAAGTCGTGAGCGTCCTCCTCCAGACCCTCGGGCATGGCGAAGGTCAGCGAACCGACGACGACGTCCTCGGGACGCAGCGGCTGCATCGTGTTCACGTTGATGAGCTGCTTGCCCTTGGACCACAGGGTCTGACGGAGCTTCTTCTCCGGCAGCGGACCGAGGTCGCGCAGCAGCATCACGCCGGAGAGCGGCACCAGAGCCAGCGCACCGAACAGGGTGTTGCGGATCAGCTTGCGCCGGCCGAACGCGGATTCCTCGGCACCGGCCGCGAAGTCGGCGAGAACCTTCGCCCTGACCTCGGGCTCCGCCTCGATGGCGTGCCGGTCGTCGGCGACCTCTTCGTCGGACATCAGGGTGCGCGCCCAGTGGACGGCGCCCGCGCCGATCGTGAAGAGAGCCACGCCCAGGGTCAGCCCGAGGGAGAAGTTGAGCGCGCTCACATGGCCGAACGGCCAGATGAACACGATCTTGTCCACCGGGAAGATGACGTACGAGGCGATGAAGCCGATGGTCGCCAGCATGGACAGCACGAACAGGAGCGCGACCGTGCGCTCGGAGCGCTTCGCGGCCCGTTCGTCGATGTCCTGGATGCGCGGCCGGTGAGCCGGCAGCCCCGGGTTGGCGAACGGGTCGTCCGCGACCTCTACCGCGCCGTGCGCGGCTTCCTGCTCAGCGGGCAGGTTCTCTTCTGGAATCTTCTCTTGGCTACTCATGACTTCTTGGCCTTAGCGGTGTGGGCCGCGACCCAAACGGCAACTGCGACGAGTGCGCCCAGACCGAAGATCCAGGCGAACAGACCCTCGCTGACCGGACCGAGCCCGCCCAGCTTGAGGCCACCAGGGGTCTCGGACTCGGCGCTGTTCACGGTCTTGATGTACGCGATGATGTCCCGCTTCTGCTGCTCGGGCATCGTCGAGTCGGGGAAGGACGGCATGTTCTGCGGGCCGGTCTGCATGGCCTCGTAGATGTGCTTCGGGTCCACTCCCTCAAGGCTGGGCGCGTACTTGCCCTTCGTCAGGGCACCGCCCTCGCCGGTGAAGTTGTGGCACTGCGCGCAGTTGGTACGGAACAGGTCGCCACCCTTGGCGATGTCCGCACCGTCAGGGCTGACCTGGTCCTCGGTCGGCACGATCGGGCCGGCGCCGAGCGACGCGACGTACGCCGCGAGCTGGTCGATCTCGGCCTGGCTGTAGATGTTCTTCTTCTTCGGTACCTGGGCACCCGGCTGCTGGGCCGGCATACGGCCCGTGCCGACCTGGAAGTCGACGGCGGCGGAGCCCACGCCGACCAGGCTCGGCCCGTCGGACGTGCCCTGACCGCCGACTCCGTGGCAGCTGGCGCAACCGACGGAGTACAGCTTCTTGCCCTCATCGATGGCGAGGGACTGGGCGGTGTCGTCGGCCTGCGCCTTGCTCGCGGGCGCAAACGCGGCGTACAGCCCCCCAGTGGCCGCCAGCGCGAGGAGTAGTACGACAACCGCCGCCAACGGATGGCGTCGTCGTGCGGAGAGCTTTTTCACGGATTACCCCGGTGTCAGGATCTTCTGCGTCGATGCTGGATGTGGTTCGGGTTCGAGCCCGGTTACTTGATCATGTAGATCGTGGCAAAGAGGCCGATCCACACGACATCGACGAAGTGCCAGTAATAGGACACGACGATGGCGGCGGTCGCCTGTTCGTGGGTGAACCTCTTGGCTGCGTATGTCCTGCCCAGTACGAACAGGAAGGCGATGAGACCGCCTGTCACATGCAGACCGTGGAAGCCGGTGGTCAGGTAGAACACCGAGCCGTACGGGTCGGAGGACAGCGAGAGGCCGTCCTTCTTCACCAGCTCGGTGTACTCCAGGACCTGGCCTCCGACGAAGATCGCACCCATCACGAAAGTGATCACGAACCAGGCACGGAGCTTCTTCACATCGCCCCGCTCCGCGGCGAAGACGCCGAGCTGGCAGGTGAGGGAGGAGAGCACCAGGATCGTGGTGTTCGTCGCCGAGAACGGGAAGTTCAGGGCCGAAGCCATTTCCTTCCAGTGGTCGGGTCCCATCACCGATCGCAGGGTGAAGTACATCGCGAAGAGGGCCGCGAAGAACATCAGCTCGGAACTCAACCAGATGATGGTTCCGACGCTGGTGAGGTTCGGTCGATTGACCGACGGGTGCGCGTGCCCGGTTTCTACTGTCGTTGCTGTCGCCACGATCGACATTATGTCGGTCGCTTATCCCGCCCTCACTCCCGGGGGTGCCGTTCGGTGTGTCAGCAGCGTGTGTCCTGCCCGAACGGCCCATCGAATCGCTGTCATTACCGGTGCTGACAGGCTGTCGGTCGGAGTACGATCCGCGCATCGGTTCATGCCCCGAGAGCCCCGAAGACACAGATGTCACGGAGGAACAATGCAGCCGACCGCCACGGTCCTGGTCTACAGCGACGACGCCAACACCCGTGAGCAGGTGAGGCTGGCCGCCGGTCGCAGGCCTGCGGCGGACGTGCCACCGGTGGAGTTCGTGGAGTGCGCCACGCTGCCCGCCGTCCTGTCCGCGCTGGACAGCGGCGGCATCGACGTGTGCGTGCTGGACGGCGAGACGGCCCCGGCGGGCGGCATGGGCGTCTGCCGGCAGATCAAGGACGAGATCTTCCACTGCCCGCCGGTGCTGCTGCTGATCGGGCGCCCGCAGGATGCCTGGCTGGCCACCTGGAGCCGCGCGGACGCCGCGGTGACCCTGCCGGTCGAGCCGGTCGAGTTCGCGGACGCCCTGGCCGCTCTGCTGCGCAGCAGGCTCTGCGTACAGTCCTGAGTCCCACTGCGGCCCGGCACGCGGTTTCGTCGCGGGCCGGGCCGTTTCATGTCCCTTCGAAGGGCGGTGCACTCCCCTGGCCGGTCAGACCTCGGGGCGCAGGCGCGCCGCCTGCACGGTGTTCGACCGGTCCGGGGTGGCGTTGTTCTGCAGGGCGCTGCCCTGCTGCCATTTCGCCCAGGACAGGTTCCAGTCGCCGTAGCCGTTGTCGAACGGTGTCATCGTGGAGCCCTGGCTGCCGACGACGGAGACGAGGTCCCCCTCGCGCACGGTGTTGTAGAACCACTGGGCCTGGGCGTTGCTCATGCCCGTGCAGCCGTGGCTGACGTTCGCGTACCCCTGCGAGCCGGTGGACCAGGGGGCCGCGTGCACGTACTCGCCGCTCCAGGTGACGCGGGTCGCGTAGTAGACCAGCAGGTCGTACCCGTCGCCGGAATCCGCCGAGATGCCGATGGTCTCCCCGCGCATGCGTACGGAGTACTCCTTGCTCAGCACGACCTTGACGCCGTTGCGGGTGTCGAAGCCGGGCCTTCCGGTGGTCACCGGGATGGTGTTGATCACTACTCCGTTGCGCTTGACCGTCATGGAGTGCGCGGCGGCGTTGGTGATGGCCTCGATACGGTCGCCGGTAGTGATCTTCAACGCTTTCGTGGGGGCCCCGTACAGGCCGTTGGCGACTTTTATGCCGGCCATGGTGCTGCTGACCTCGATCGTGGCCCGGGCCGGCCAGTACTCCTGCGGGCGGTAGTGCAGGATCTTGTCGTCGACCCAGTACCAGGAGCCCGGCACGGAGGGCGTGGAGCGGACCTTCAGGGAGCGCTCCACGGTGGCCCGGGCGGCCTTGCCCTTGACCGGAGCGCTGAGTTCCGCCGTAATGGGCTGTCCGACGCCGTAGGTGCCCGCGTGCGGGCCGAAGGTCACTTTCAGGAGCTTCTTCGCCGGGGCCGTCTCGAAGGAGAGCGTACGGCTGCCCGGGGCGCCGTCGTCGTCCTCGACACTGACCCTGACGGTGTAGCGGGTGCCGGCCGCAAGCGGGACGGTGGAATGCCAGCGCAGCCCGTCCGCCGAGAGTTCGCCCGCGAGATGGTGCCCGGCGGTGTCCACCGCGGCCACGTCGGTGATCCGGCCGTCGTCACCCGTTGCGGTGACTTCGAGAGGCTTGTCGGGATCGGCCTTCTCGTCGCCCTCCGGGGCGTTGGAGGAGATCTCGTCCGCCGCGTCGTACGGCTGTTCGGCGAGCGGGTGACCATCTGGCCCGCCACAGGCGGTCGCCCCTGCAACCAGGGCCATGACCAGCAGCGTACAGCTCACTACAGGGCGAATGCGCGGCGTGTTCATGGTTCCCACGCTAAGAAGATTCATCAGTTTCAGCGCGCCGGATGACTGCAAACGGGGGGCCCGCGCCTCTCGCATGAGAAGTGCGGGCCCCCCGTGAGGTGGAGCGGTGTCACCGGTGGAGCGGTGTCACTGGGTGCGGTTCTCGCCGCGGTAGTACTCGAAGACCCAGCCGAACAGACCGATCAGGATGACCGGGGCCGAGAAGTAGAGCAGCCACCATCCGAAGATGACGCCCATGAAGGCGAGGGCGCCACCGACGGCCAGCGAGAGCGGCTGCCAGCTGTGCGGGGAGAAGAACCCCACCTCGCCGGCCTCGTCCGCGACATCGGCTTCCTTGCTGTCCTGAGCCATCGCGTCGACCCGCTGCGCCGTGAAGGCCAGGTAGAAGCCGATCATGACGCTCAGGCCGAAGGCCAGGACGAGCGCGGTGGTACCGGCCGGCTCCTTCGACCACACGCCATAGGTCACTGCCATGGCGAGGAGAAAGACGCTCAGCCAGAGGAACATCTTGCCCTGGATCTTCACTTGCCGGCCTCCTTGCCACCCGCGAGGGCCTTGTCAGCCTCGGAGTGGTGCTCCAGCAGCTCGAGCGCCGAGATCTCCGGGTGGTGCAGGTCGAACGCCGGGGATTCGGAACGGATCCGCGGCAGGGTGAGGAAGTTGTGCCGCGGCGGCGGGCACGAGGTCGCCCACTCCAGCGAACGGCCGTACCCCCAGGGGTCGTCGACCTCGATCTTCTTGCCGTACTTGGCGGTCTTCCACACGTTGTAGAAGAACGGCAGCATCGA
>NZ_JBEXID010000149.1:0-9956 GCF_040608395.1 Streptomyces sp. NPDC005181 | reverse complement strand
GGTGGAGCCATGAATCCCACCGCAAGACCGCCCGAGCCAAGACCGTCGAGGACCTCATCGCGGCGTAATCAACCGGCCACCCGACAGGCTCTAAGCGGCCATCGACCCCGCACAACCAGACCGGCAGCCCGCACCGCGCATGGACCACCGGCTGCAGAAGGTGGCCCCCGGACCTGTGGTGATCTTCGGCGCCAGCAACTTCCCGATCTCCTGCTCCGTCGCAGGCGGCGACACCGCCTCGGCCCTGGGCGCAGGCTGCCCCGTCGTCCTCAAGCCGCACATCGCACATCCCGGCGCCTCCGAGATCCAAGGCCGCGTCATCCAGCAGGCCGTCACCGAAGCAGGGCTGCATGAAGGCGTCTTCTCCCTGGTCCTGGGCGCCGGCAACGAGATCGGCGAGGCACTGGTGGACCACCCCCTGGTCCGGGCGGTCACCTTCACCGGCTCCGAGGGCGGCGGCGTGGCCCTCTACCGCCGGGCTCAGCAGCGCCCTGACCCCATCCCCGTATTCACCGAGATGACCAGCGTCAACCCGACCTTCGTCCTGCCCGCCGCACTGGCAGCCCGCGGCGCGCAGATCGCCGCCGGCCTTGCCCAGCGCGCCCAGTACAACGTCGGACAGGCCTGCCTCAAGCCCGCCATCCTCCTGGCCATCGACGGGCCCGGCTCCAACGAGCCGGACCGGCGGCTGGTCGTCTACACGGCCGAGCCGGACTCCGCCACCGCCGGCGTCCTGCCGATCCTGGGCAGCTACTGGAACGCCGTATTGCCACTTGCACTCCACCAATATGAGCATATGCTCTTAATTGTCGGCTTGGGATCACCTGAGGCCGGCGTCCCCACCCACACACGGTCTCGCGGCCGGACCTACGAAGGAGAAACATGTCGAACACAAATGACAGTAAGACCCAGGGCCTCAGCTACTACCCCTGGTGGCTGGACAAGCTGGCCGACAATGTCACCGGGAACGGCTCGTTCATCGACAACGGCCCCATCCAGGGCCCCGAGGCCGTCCACTCGGTCGTGACCGCCGCCCGCGGGCTTTACGAGTTCCAGGACTTCACCTACACCGGCGACTACGGCGACAACGGCTTCATCGAGGAGTACACCACCCGGGTCAAAGGTGAGACCCTCCACGTCGTTGTCACCGTCGCCCGCAACGCTGCTGGCGAGTGCGAGCAGCTCGTCGTGAACCACCGGCCGCGCAACGCGATGCTGCTCTTCTCCCGCGAGATGCACAAGAAGTTCGCCGGCACCCCCCTCGCCAAGCACTTCCTCGCCGACGAGTCCTGAACCGACGGCGTCACCGATCATCCCGGCCCTCGCGAGGGCCGGCCAAGGCATCGCGACGGTAGGCCTTCAGGCCTGACACAGGCCGGCCGCCGCCGCGGTTGCGGTGGGGGACGCCTGCCGCATCGGCGTCCCACCCCACCAGCACGCCTCCGAGACCGCCCGCATCGCCGTGACCGGCGCATCCACGCGCCAGCTCAACCCCATCCAGGACCTGCCTGGCGCGGCCTGTAGCCCAGTCGTCCGTCTCCACCCCCGTTGTCCCGGCCAAGCTGCCGCTGAAGGAGATAGCCCCATGGGCGATCGTCATGTTGGTACTGCTCTACTTCGTGGCGCCGAGCAGGGCGCTATTTCCGTTGTCAGCGGCGCGGGCGTCCATGAGTGGGTGCATGACAGCCGCCACTTGCTCGGCTTCCCGTGTCACTGACGAGGACGCCGTGCACCCATGGAATCCGCACCCGTGAGGAATCCCCTCGTTCGAGGCATGCTCGCCGCCTGGCCGCAGGTGTGTTCGCCCTCGTCGTCGCCTCCTTTCTCGGCGAGCCGAGCGTCGACAGCTCCGTCGGCTCCGAAGAGGCTCATGCCGCGCCCCGCGAGCACGAGGTCGTAAGTCGCCACCTGCAGCTGCCCGGGGACTTACCTGCCACGCTGCTGTGGCGCTTGCGACTCTCGGCCGTGGCCATCCACGCGACCCTCTGGGGCGCGTTCGCACTCGTCTTCGGCGAGCTGGCGCAACGGGCGCTCGAACCGCCGCTCCGCCCCGAAAGTGCACCGGGTGACGGTTTTCCAGCGTCGGCTGACGCATCACCGGTGGTAGAACCCCCCCGGAACCTGCCCGGGGGTCTGCCACCTCCGTGGCGCGGGCCCGCCGATCCCCTGGACGCGCCCCCTCTTCGGCACTGCCGGGAGCGCCGACAGCCAGGCGCGCCGTGTATGCAGAGTCCGCAGACGAACACTGCATCCCCCGGCCTTGGATGGGTGCGCGGGTGACAGCGGGCGCGGTTTCACCGTGGGCACCGCCGGCCAGGTCGTCCGAGACGTCCGCCGACCGTGCACCACGCTTGCGTGGGCGCGCTGGGCTCAGGCCCTGCGGAGGGCTCTGGGAATCGTGGCCCTACTCGGCCCAGGGCTCGAAGCCGGTCTCGAGGACGGCTCCGAGGGACGCGCGCAGTCGAGCCGCGTCGGCATCCCCGAACGTCTCCTCGAACCGGGCCTGCACCGCCCGCCACAGGGGCAGCGCCTCCTGGACCCGGGACAGTCCTTCCGGCGTGAGCGTGACAATCCGCGCGCGGCGGTCGACCGCCGACGACTCGATGGTCACCAGACCCTCACGGGCAAGCGGCTTCAGGTTCGAGGCCATCGTCGTACGGTCCATGGCGATCACCTCGGCAAGGCCGGTGATCGTCGTCTCCCCGTACGCACTGAGCTTCTGCAGGATGCTGAACTGCGTCCCGCGCAGACCGACCGGCGCGAGGGCCTTGTCGTAGGCCGCTCCGAGATACCGCGCCGCCTTGCGCAGCGCCAGGTTGTTGCACAGGGCTGCGCCATCCATCGATACAGCGGCCATCGTCGCCTCCAGAAACTCTCCCACCCATTATAGGAGCAAGTGCTCGTACAGGCGAAGGAGCTTCATCACACGGCGATGTGGCGCTCGATGTGCGGCGGCAGGCCCGCCTCGGCGAGCACTTCCCTCTCCCACCGCTCCAGCGGGACGTCCACGTAGGACACCTTCCGGCCCAGCGCCCGGGTGAACTCCGCGGCCAGCTCGTTCATGTCGACCGAGCGCGGCCCGGTCAGCTCGTAGACCTGCCCGATGTGGGGAGCCGGGTCGCGGAGCACGGTGGCGACGACCCGGGCGACGTCGTCCACGGCGACCGGCGAGGTGCGTCCGGTGCCGAACGGCAGGGCGATCGTGCCGTTCTCCTGGATCGTCCGTGCCGCAAGGGACGTGAAGAGGGGGTTGTCCAGGAATGACGTGGGCCGGACGTGGACCACCGGCAGGCCCGACCAGTCGAACACCTGCTCCGCGAGCCAGTGCAGTCGCTGCTGGTGCGACTCCGCGGTGCTGGTGGCGGTCATCTGCGACACCGTCATCTGGGAGAGGTCGACCAGGGCGTCCAGTTCCCCGTGCCCGCCCGCAGCGCGGCCGCCACGGTCTCGGGCCGATTCAGGTCGCCGATGACGACCTCCGCGCCGAGCCTGCGCAGCTCGGCGGCTCGCTCGTCCTCGGTGCGGACCATGAACCGCACCGGCACGTCCTGCGCACGCAGCTGTTCGAAGACCGTGCGGCCCACGCCACTGGCGCCGGGGATGAGAACGAGATTGCTGGCAGCCATCAGTTGTCGTCCTTGGTGAGTGATCGGATATCCGAGTTGCGGCGTGATCAGAGGATCCGTGCAGCCGCAGCGGGCGTCGGCGGGCTGCCGCTGCTCCGAGAGGCCTGCGGACCGGCGCGGGCCGGTCGATTGCGGCGGCCCGGTCGTGGGGGCAGAGGGGCCGGGGGACGGGTCCGTCGCCCGGCCCCTCTGCCCCGTGCCGCAGGCGACCGGCCGGGAGACACCCGGAGGGGTCGGAAGGCCGGTAGCGGGGCACACGTCCCGGGTCGCTGATTCAGGACTCGTCCTCGGCGAGGAAGTGGTCGGCGACGGGGGTGCCGGCGAACTTCTCGTGCATGAGGCGGGAGAAGAGCAGCATCGCGTTGCGCGGGCGGTGCAGTACCGCGAGGTCCTGGGCCTGCCCGGCGGCGTTGCGGGTGACCGTGACGACGACCTTCAAGGGCTCGCCGTGAATCGAGGAGTCGTAGATCTCGAGGAAGCCGTCGTCGCCGAAGTCGCCGGTGTAGCTGAAGTCCTGGTGCCCGTACAGCTCGCGGGCCTTGACCACGATGGAGCGGACCGTCTCGGCGCCGCGCGCAGTGCCGTTCATCGCCGCGCCTTCCAGGGTGGCGTCGTCGGCCAGGTTGTCCAGCCACCACGGGTAGTAGCTGAGGCCCTGACGGTCGACATCGCCGTTGCCTGCGTTCTGCATGTCGTGTCTCCTTCGAAGATCCCGGCCAAAGGCCGGATGGTGGGGGGTGGGCCGCCGGGGCGGCGGCAGCCCCGGCCGACACATAGGAGTATATCCTCGTATTTTGCTTACGGGCGAGCGGGACACCCGGCCGCAGGTCCGCCGGGTCACGTCACCAGTCCTTGCCTCGGAGTCATTTTGAGCATATGCTCCTAAATGTTTCGGGGAAGCCGCTGCCTGCACATCTGAGCCGGCGGCCCGGCGCGGCGGAATCTTCCGAGCGCACTGCCCAGTGGGGTCAATCGCCTCGACGGCGCCTGCTCTCCCGCCCCCGTCGCACCGACATTCCAGAGGGTGCAAGGCCACATGCCTGCGCCCCGTCATGTCGCCGTTGCATGCCGACGCCCTGGTCCTGGCATCGGCCGGCGAGAACCGCCTGTGGGTCCTGGGGCACAGCGGTAGGTCGTCAGGAATGGTCCGAAACGTCCACGGCACCCCCCTCACCGCCCCCACGCCCGCGGCACAGGCTGCCCAGGGACGCCCGCTGTTCATCTCCGCAGACCACCCGTCGGCTGCCCACCCCGACTGGTACGAGGACTCGCCACGAGCCGAGGCCTTCCTGCCTCTCATCGCCAGCAGCCAGACCACCGACCTGGCTCTCATGGGACACAAGAACGTCGTCGGCGTCTGCTGCCTGTCGTTCCCGGGCCCGCGCGACTTCCCGCCGGGGGAGAGAGCCACCCTGAGCATGATGGCGGCGCTGCTGGGCGCGGCGGTGCAGCGCGTAGGACTGAGCGAGAAGCAGCACCAGACAGCCGAATGCCTTCAACGGCGACTCCTGCCCTCCACACTGCCCGAGCTGCCCCGACTGACCACGGCGGCGCGGTACCGGCCCGCCACTGTCACGGCGAAAGTGGGCGGCGACTGGTACGACGTGATCAGACTGACGGACGAGCGGATGGTGCTGGTCGTCGGCGACGTGGAAGGACACGCCGTGGAGAGCGCCGCCGTCATGGGCCAGGTACGCACCGCGGTGGCCGCCTACGCGATCGAAGGACACCGGCCCGCCACGGTGATCGACCGGACCGCGCGGCTGCTCACCGCACTACGCACGGAGTTGCTCGTGACCTGCTGCGTCCTCGCGCTGGACACGGCCGACGGCACCACGGAGGTGGCTCTGGCCGGACATCCGGAGCCGCTGGTGCTCCGGCCCGACGCCAGCACCGGCACGCTCGACGCACCCGCCAACGTCCCGCTCGGCGTCCCAGCGCCCGACGCCTACCGAGGGCGTGAGCACATCCTCCCGCCCGGGACGGTCCTGATGCTGTACTCGAACGGCCTGATCGGCGGAAACGCCACCGACCCGGGATCCAGCGCCCAGGCACTCCTCGACTCCGGCAACCGCGCGGCTGGCACCGATCTCGAGCACCTGGCCGACCACCTCGTCGCCGAGGTCTCCAGCCCGCAACAGCGACGCGACGACGCGGTGCTGCTCCTGGCCCGCTACGAGGACGCCGCCGGCGCGGGCGCGCCGCGAACGGACAGCCCATGTATTCAGCGCCAGGACGTCCAAGGGGTCAAAGCGGTACGGAACTTCGTCAGCGACCGGTTGTGTGCCTGGGGGCTTACGGAGGTGTCGGACTCCCTGCAACTCATCGCCTCCGAGATCGTGACCAACGCGCTCATCCATGCGGGCAGCGACGTCGATGTCCGGCTGAGGGCGTTCGCGGATCATGTCCGGCTGGAAGTACGGGACTCCGACAGCAACCCGCCCGTTCCCTCGCCACTGGCGCTCGACGAGGAGGAGAACGCGGAAGCCGAACACGGCCGCGGCCTCCTCATCGTGGAAGCCCTCGCCGGTGGGTGGCACAGCTTCCCCAATGGCCGGGGCAAGACGGTGTCACTGGACATGCCCATCCCGGCTGTCTGAGCCGCGATCATGCTCTCGCGTCGCCCGTGAAACCGCCCGACACGACACAAGGCTCCTCGCAGGCAGGTCCGGCATCGCGGGCCTGCCGCTGGGCCATGAGGAGCAGCCACTTTCATGAACCAGGGCGAAGACCGCGCGGCTCCAGGTGGATCTGCCCGTCTGCGACCGCCCCCGGGAACGCCTTGGTGTGCAGCGGCCGGCCCCGCCGCCGGGAACGGTCAGGAGACCCGTCCCGCCGGGCTTGATGCCGGCCTGCCCGCAGCGATTGCGGCAGGCAGGCGTGCGGCCCTCCTGGCGAGGAAGGATGCCTGCAGATCTGGGCGGGGTCAGCAGCGGATCCTCGCTGCCTCACCACGGTGGTCCCGGTACGGTCACCGGGTGACGCTGAAAGTGAGGTGCCTCTCCGTCGTGCCGGCCGGGACCGTGGGGACGTGGCCTCCGGCGGCGATGTAGGCGCCCGAGCCGCCGGTGATCGCGACGTCGACGGCGGAGGCGGTCGGGATGAGCTTGCGGAATCTGATTTTGCGCATGGTGGTGGTCTTTCCGTGATCTTCTGGGTGGGTCCCGGCGCGAAGAAGGCGGCTGCGGGTCCGTGTGCGGGACTGGCCGCCCGGCGGGTCGGTCTGGGCGCATCACCTCACGTCGACGCTGACGAGCGCGATGCCACACTGACCTCGCACACGAGGAAAGCGCGAGCTTTTAGTGTTGGCGAAAGGTATGTCAGAGGGGCAGGGGAGCTGCCAGCAGCGCGTGGGCGGCAGCGGCGTCCCCGGTGATCCAGTCCGTGCTCGCGGTCCGGCGCTTCCAGAGGGTTATCAGAAGGTCTGCGGCGCAGGCCTCGACTTCCGCCACCGCGAACCCCGATCCGATCGGCCGGGGCTGCGGGAGGCGGCCGGGCTGGACCAGCCAACCGTGTCCGGTGTCGGTGGTGCGCAAGACCACCGGTGCATGCAGCGCCTGCTGCTCCCTGCGGCTCCAGACGATGGGCACCAGCGCGCCGAAGGCCTCGTCGACGCCAACCAGCTTGAGGCCCGGATCGCGACGCCCGAGCCGCACGGCTCGTGATCCATGTTCGCAACCTCAGCAGTGGTGCTACTTCGTGGTGCCCCAGAGCTGGCCGGCGGGGACGTGGGACGGGTTGCCCATCAGCCTGTCGACCCGGATCTGGTTGGGAACCAGATGGCCGCCGTGCCGGTGACCGCCGTGCTGGAACGACGCGTGGTGCGTGAAGGTCATCGCATAGGGGTGGGCGAAGTTCCTGGTTGAGCCGCTGACCAGCGGGAAGTGGCCCTGGGAGGCCGTCGCGGGCGAGTCTGCGGTGTCGATGATCCAGACGGTCTTGGCCGACACACCGCACTTCTGCAGCGTGAGACCCTCGTCCTGGTACGCGGTGTGAGCGAGACCCGCGCACAGACCGGTGCGCTGGCCATGCGGCGCATACTCGACCTCCACCGCATGCAGGCTGCCGTAGTGCTTGTTCACCTCGGCGGACACGAGGCCGTCCTTGTAGAAGTCCGACACCGCGCCCGCGCGGTGGCCGATGATGTCCCCGGCCGCACGGTACGTGCTGACGGGGTGCATCGCGGTGGGCTGTCCCACCCTCGCCACGCCTCGGTAGACGGTCTCAACCAGGTTGGGCTGCTCGGACGTCCCGAACTTGGCGCTGTAGATCTTGATGCAGCTCGCGCCGCACTCGGGCGTGGCCGCACTCGCGGACAGAGTCCCCACCGCACTGAGACCACCCGCAAGGGTCACCGCTGCCGCAGCAGCCAGCACCTTGTTCTTGACGTTCTTGACAGACATAGATGATTCCTTCACTCGAGTCACAACCGCACCGTGCGCACTGCTCGGACGGACGGGCCGACACCGGTCTCCGGCCACCGGATGCGGAGCTCGCCGGTCACCCGCGCTCGAGCAACCCGCTGCCGCAGCCGCCTCCCGCTCCCGGCCCTGTCGCCTCCCGGCAGTCGGCCGACTAAACAGGCGAAATACACTTAGGAGTATATGCTCCTAAGTGTGGGACGGCAACCCCCTGTCGCCATCCACCGCCCGGCACGCCGGTGGCGGCCGCTGCGGCGATCGCGACCCTGGCGGCCGTGCCGCACGGGGAGCGGCCGGCATTCAACGCCTCGCATGGGTCCGGACTTTGCTTGCGACGGGGGCGCCCGAGCGGCCCCTCCGTGCGGGGGACTTGTCCCGACATGTATACGAGCATATACTCGTAAACGTCAACGGGGTCCACCGGACCAGCACGTCGCCGTGCTCTCGGGGGGCCCGGCGCGCGAGTCGGCGCCGAACCGCCGCTCCGTGCGAGCCGCAGAAACAGAGCAAGGAGATCGGGCCATGCCCATGCTCGATGTGTACATACCCGAAGGTGCGCTGGAGGCCGAAGCCGAAGCCGCGCTGCTGAACCGCATCACCGAGATCCTCATCGGCTACGAGGGATTCGATCCCGCCGATCCCGGGACCCGGGCCATTTCGTGGGCTTTCCTGCACCGTCCGGCCGCCCTCTACGTGGGAGGAGATCCCGCCGACGCGCCCCGCTACCGGGTGATTGCCTCGGTCCCGGAAGGACAGCTCGACCGGCAGGCCCGGGAGGCCGTGGTCGCTGAGGTCACCGAAGCGGTTCTCGACGCCGAGAACGGAATGTGGCCGCGCGACCCCCGGCGCGTGTGGGTGTTCCCCGCCGAGATCCCCGAGGGCTACTGGGGCGGCGCCGGCCGCATCGTGCCATTGGCCGAC
This sequence comes from Streptomyces sp. NPDC005181, assembly GCF_040608395.1. Lineage (NCBI taxonomy): Bacteria > Bacillati > Actinomycetota > Actinomycetes > Kitasatosporales > Streptomycetaceae > Streptomyces > Streptomyces sp. NPDC005181. The sequence goes on along the minus strand of NZ_JBEXID010000149.1, from coordinate 988 downwards.
GTTCTCACCCTCATCGGCATCGGTATCACACAGGCCCGCGAGCTCGCCGCCCAGCGCATCACCGCGAGCCGGACCGAGCGCATCACTCCCTCGTGACCGGCCACATGCAATGACAGCCCCTCCCCGGCCCCGCGGCGCGACGGGGCAGGGCTCCGGCGATCCGACGGCGGCCGCCGTTCCGGCGCCTGTTTCGGGGCACGCGCGGCCGACGACACGAACCCTGTGTGCTGCTGGGCGGCCAGTGTGGGGAGTGTCATGAATCAGGTGCGGACCCTCCACGAAGGAGTCACCTAATGAGTACGAGTACTGGGCACCTGATCGAGTCTGCTGGGGGCGTGTCGCTTGCCGAGGCTGGTGAGGGGCCTTGACCCAAGGCCGTTAAGGGCCTGCCGCGAATTAACTCGCTGTCTTGATCTTTGGTGTCGGGGTGATGCTGAGGCGGGCGGCGAGTTCCGCGAGGTCGTCGAGGGTGGCGAGGCGGTGGTCGGCGGGTTCGATGGTGTGCTCGATCTCGTCCAGGAGTCGGCGGGTTTGGCTGATGGCCCGGTTGAGGCTCTGGGGTACCACCGCGAAGAGCGGGGCGATGACGACCTGGGGGAGTTTGAACCGCTGATAGAGGATGGTGGCTAGGAGTCGGTCGACGAGGGTGAGGCCGGGACGGCGTCCGGTGTAGAGGCCGGCGGCGGGAACTTTCTGCCGGTCCCCGCCGCGTCGTTGGTGAAGGTCTTCCTCCCTCTGGAGCTCTCGGGCGGCTCTCAACTGGGTGATCAGCCGGTCCCACTGGTCGTGCGGCAGACCGGTCAGGCCTGGGTGCAGCAACCAGGCGCGACCGGGACCGGGCAGATCCTGTGGCGGGATGGGAGGAATCCCGTCTCGGCAGTGTTCCTCGGGGCGGTGAAGTCGGCCCGAAGCGCGGTCTCGTCTTTCGATCGAGCCGTTTCTTCGGGCCGCTTCCCGCACCCGGCGTGCCACTCTCATGGCACCGGGC
>NZ_JBEXID010000148.1:0-9974 GCF_040608395.1 Streptomyces sp. NPDC005181 | reverse complement strand
ACCGTGATACGGCAGTACATCGAGGGCCAGAAGCGCCCTATCTGACCGTCCCCCCCAGACGAAGAGAACTCCGGCGCTCCGCGCCTCCGCTCCAAGGATGCGTTTCCCTCCCCGGCTGAAGCCGGGGATACCCACGCAAGATCAAGGATGGAATCACCGATACTGCGGGCGCCTGAGGCGGACGGGGCCTCCTGGGACGACCCGTCGGAGGAACAGCTGCACGACTTGCTGGCCGACATGAGTCTCGGCTGCCGGTACGTCGTGGTGAGGCGGCTCGACCTGGAGCCTGCCGACCAGCACTACATGCAGGTGTACCTCAACGATGACCTGAGCTACCGGTTGGAATACAGAGAAGGCGGCCCGGAGCGACACTTCCAGGCTTGGGCGCCGCGGGGTCACGAATTGTTCGGTCTGGCGCCTGTGGCCAAGGTCCTTCAAGACTGGGCCCTCGGGCGACCTGGTTGGCGTGAAGCCCTTCCCTGGACCCCATGGCCGGACCCGGAACAGCCGCGGTGAAACACGAGCAGCCGCCGCTGCACTCCGACTCGGTGCAACGGCGGCTTCGTCGGCAGGACCGTTACTACAGCTCCCGCTCGATCTGGTTCTCGTTGACCTTCTCTTCTCGCATGGTCTTGTCGTTCTGGATGGCGTAGCGAGTCTGTGCCCCGCTGCTCTCGGTCTGCCGGATCTCGCCCTGCTGCAGCTCGTCTTGCCGGTCCCGGTACTCCACGTGCTGCCCCTTGCGGTACGGCATGGGAATCTCCAAGTCTCGTATGGGTCGGTGGGATAGGGGCTGGCCCCGCTCGTTCGACGGGGAACGCCCCTCCTGGCGCCCGCGACGATCGCTGGACGCACTCACAGCCCTCCCCCAACTCCACGCCACAGCAACCACTGCGGGCCGAATGGAGGACGCCTCGCCCGCCCGGCAGACAGCGCGCTGGTCAATCAATCCTCGTTGACACCGGCCAAGGGCACCAAAGGCGCCGGCTCCCGCCCCGCCGGACGCGTCTGGTTGTGGCCTTACCCGTCGAGGTGGTGGGTCCTGCATGCGTTCCTGCCGAGTCCCGTCTTCCTGGGACTGTCAGTACCAGGAAGATCCACGCGGGGCGGTGCACAGTGGTGGCATGGCGGGAACGGAGTTCGGACGGACAGTACGGCGTTGGCGCGACCGGGTTTCCCCCGGACGCTCACGTAGTCCACGGAGATCCCGGCCAGCATGGCCAGCTCCTCCCGGCGCAGCCCTGCCGCCCGCCGATGGCCGCCCGCGGACAGCCCGGCCCGTCTGGAACAGGGCCGGGCGACCAACCCGTCGGAGCAGGTCGTCGAGGCCTTGGGGCGGACTCTGCGACTGTCCGGAGCCGAGCGCGAGCACCTGTTCCACCTCGCCGGGCTCGTACCTCCGGGGCAGGGCACGGTGCCCGCCTACATCACGCCCAGCGTGCACCGGATGCTGGACAGGCTGACCGCGACTCCCGTGGCGGTCTTCGACGCGGCGTGGACGCTGCTCCTTGCCAACCCGCTGTACACCGCGTTGATGGGAGAGTGGCACGGGCGCGAGCGCAACGGTGTGTGGCGTCACTTCCTCGGCTCGGGCAGCCGCGTCCGCCACACACCGCAGTCCCGGGGTGCGATGGAGACCGCGTTGGTCGCGGAGGTGCGTGCGACAACGAGCCGCTATCCGGCAGACCAGCGGCTGCGGCGGCTGGTCGCAGAGTTGCGTGCGAGCAGCGACCGGTTCGCCGAGCTATGGGATTCAGGGGCCGTGGGCCGGCACGAGGCGTCATGCAAGACCATCGATCACCCCCAGGTGGGCGCCGTGACACTGGATTGCGACGTGCTCAGCGTGGCGGGCAGCGACCTGCGCATCATGATCTACACGGCCGAGCCCGGTACCGAGGACGCCGAACGCCTTGCGCTTTTCGCCGTCCTCGGTACGCAATCCCTGATCGGATAGCGGCCCTGCCGCAACCGGCCGATGCCGCCAGAGCGGTACTGGATAAATGTCTTTAGCAGCGGCGAGTCCGGGTTCCCTGGGCCGGATCGGTGAGCCCGGCCCAGCCGGTCGACACCTGGGCCGGTCCGCCGCCGCGCTCGGGGGATGACGCACGAACCCGTCACGGACGCGCGGTAGCGGGGCCTGTCGACGCCGCATCGCACGCGTTCTGCCGCTGCTGTCAGGAGAGCTGATCGAGCAGGTCCTGACGGTGTGCGGTGGCCCACGAGCCGAGATGGATGGGCTCTCGGCCGAGCAGGTCCTGGACCGTGCTGGTGGTGACCGCGGAGTAGTCGAAGCGGCCCTCGTAGGTCTGTTGCGCCCAGATCAGTGTGCTGGCCGCGTACGCGGCGTCCATGTTGGCGGGTGCGGTGTCCAGCCCGGCATCGATCATGCGTTGCAGATCGTCCGGGGTCAGGACCAGCGCGGGGATCTCCCGTCCGAGGGCGGCGGCGAGGACCTCGGCCACCTCGGCGCCGTTGAGCAGATCGGCGGACAGGTAGTAGTCCTTGCCCGCGTGCGTCTCGGGGCCTTCGGCCAGGACCTTGGCCACGACCACTGCGATGTCGTCGTTGGCGACCCAGCCGACCTGTTTGTCGCCCATCGGCCACACCATCTGGCCGTCGCGCAGCCGGTTGATGCCCAGCAGGTTCTCCATGAACACGTGCGGATGCACATTCGTCCAGGCCAGCTTGGAGCCGGCGATGTAGCGCTCCACCAGTTCGTGCCAGGCGAAGTGCGGGTCGGTGGAGCGTTTGTCGCTGAACACGCCCAGGTGCACCACGAAGCTGACGTCGGCATCCTCGGCGGCGTCCACCAGGGTCTTGGTCTGGTGGTTCATCGCCGAGGTGTAGCCGGTCATCAGGAATACCCGGTCGATGCCCTCCAGTGCGCCGGGGAAGGTGTCGGGGTCATCGAGATCGATGCGGACCGCCTCCTTCCCTTCCTTGATCCACTGCTCGACGGTGGCCTTGCTGCGTGAAGCGCGCACCGGGACTGCTTGGCCGGGTGTCGCCTCCAGTGTCTTCACGACCGCCGCTCCGGTACGGCCGGTGGCCCCGAGGACCAGCACCCGCGGGATGTCTGTGTTCCGCATCTGTCACTCCTTGTCTCATACGAAAGCAATCACTGTCGTATGACACGATAGTGAATGCTGTCGTATGCTCTGTCAAGGCGACGCGAGACCGGAGGAAGAGCCGTGCGGACCTGGGCCGAGAACGACCCCAAAGCGCGCCTTATGGCGCGCAAGCGCGAGGCGATCATCAACGCTGCCCTCGCGGCCTTCCTCGAAGAGGGTTACGGCGGAAGCTCGGTCAACCGCATCGCCGCGAGCGCAGGCGTGTCCATCACCACCCTGTACCGGCACTTCGACAGCAAGGACGATCTCTTCGTCGCCGTCATCCAGGAGGCCTGCGATACCTCCGCGCAGACCGCAGACCCGCAATGGCTGAACCTGCCGCCCCTGGAAGGCCTGACGGAAGCGGGCTGCGGGCTTCTCCAACACATCCTGTCCGAACAGCAGTTGGCGCTGTTCAGGGTAGTGACCCGGGACGCGCAGCGCTTCCCCGAACTCGGCCGCCGCTACCAACAGGAGATTCTCGGAGACCGCGTAGCCCTGTTCACGCGACACCTGTCCCACTGGCCGGCGGAACTGCGCTCCGAGGTCAGCGACCCCACACGGGCCGCGCACGTCTTCTCCGCCCTCCTCCAGGCGGAGATCGTGGACACCGCCCTGCTCGGCGGACCGGTCCCCGACCCGGCCGCCATCCGAATTCGCTCCCAGGAAGCCGCGAACGACCTGCTGGCCCTCGCCGAGGCCGGACGGCTCTAGAAGCGGCAGTGGCCAAGACCTGCGCCCCGCCGGCAGCAGCCCAGGTTTCCCGCGCGGCGCACCAAGGACGTCGCCGGTGAACAAAACGCGGCGCCGGTGGCCTCCCAGGTCCCGAAGGCGCCGATCAGGGTGTGGCGGGCGGTGGGGTGACTGGCACCAGGAAACTGGCCGAAGATCCGGAGCCCGGCGTCTCCTCCACGGTGGCCACCGTCCACCGCGTCCGATACGGCGGTCAGGGGATGACGGCGTCGACGCAGCCTCCGTCAACCCGCAACGCACCGCCCGTGGTGGCGGAGGCCTGGTCGGAACTCAGGTACACCACCATGTTGGCGATCTCCTCGGGCGCGATCAGACGCCGCAGCAACGACTGCGGGCGGTGCTCGCTCATGAAGATTCGCTCCGCCTCGTCCCACGGCAGGTCGCGGCCGACCAGTTCGTACACGAAGTCCTCCACACCGGCAGTGTGGGTGGGGCCGGCAAGGACCGAGTTGACGGTGACGCCGGTCCCGGCGGCCTTCTTCGCGAAGCCCCGTCCGACGGCCAGCAGGGCGGTCTTCGTCATGCCGTAGTGGATCATCTCCGCGGGGATGGCCACTGCCGACTCGCTGGCGATGTACTGGATGCGGCCCCAGCCGCGTTCGGTCATCCGCGGCAGGTAGGCGCGGGTGAGGCGGACGGCGGCGAGGACGTTCACCTCGAAGTAACGGCGCCATTCCTCGTCGGCGATGTCTAGTGGGTCCTTGGAACCGAAGATACCCAGATTGTTGATGAGGACATCGACGCCCGGCAACGCCTCGTGGACACTTGCAGCGCCCTCTTCGGACACGACATCCGCGCCGACGGCGACAAAATCACCGCCCGGCACCTCGTCCCGCAGCCGCCGGACCGCCTCGTCCACTCTCCCCGTGTCGCGGCCGTTGACCCCTACCCGCGCCCCCGCCCGCCCGAGGCCGGCCGCGATGGCGGCCCCGATACCCTGCGTCGACGCTGTCACCAGGGCGGTCCGTCCCGTGAGATCGATACGCATGAACGCTCCTTCGGACGTAGTCAGCCGGAGATCCGGGCCCGTCCGTTCGGGACGGCCCTGTCGTTCGCCACATCGCCCTTGCCTATGCGCACTACTGCGCGCCTCCGGGGGGATTCCCCGATAGCCGTTCGACGGTGACCACGGGGGTGGCTCCGGCGCTCCGCCCGCGAAGCGCCAGGGTCAGAGAGCCCACCCCGTCCGCGCCCGCGGGCCCGGCCGACGCTGCGGCGCCGCGGCAGATATCGGTGGTTGCCGATGCGTCCGGTCGCGTCGGCCTCATCCCCTCACGAAGCGATGCTGTCGTGATTGCCGTCGGTTCCTGTACGAGCGGCGTTCTCTCCAGTGAATACATCTCATGGCGCAATCCGCCACTGTTGGCGCGTCGGCCGGAACGGCACACGCGTGCTCACGCATAGCCAACAAGAACGACAACGCTCGGAACGGATCTCCGATCGATGAGATCGCCCGTGAGAACGCAAGGCGGAGGCTGTCCGCCGCCTTGGCGGCCGAAGCAACAGGAACATCGCTGAGTCGGCCGACAACAGGACGGCTCGGATCGCCCGAGCGGTGCGACGGCCATCAGCCGTCGGTGGTCCGCGGCGACCAGCATCCGTGCGGCGTGCGGGACCATCAGGCCGACGAGGACACGTGCTGTGGGGTTATCCGAAAGGCGGCACGGGCTCGCCCGTGAACTCATCCGCGGCTCCCACCGTGGCGAGGCGTGCGCGCAGACGGGCGGGCGGTAGCCCTCCCCCACACCGAGACGCACCAGCAGTTGCTGCAGCATCAGCTCGAACATCGGCTCCTGGTCGGGGATCACCGAGTCGAAGTGGCCGAAGAACACAAGGGTCGCGGACCCGTAGGTGGCCTGCCGGCAGCCGAGGAAGACCACCAGGGCACCCAGTGGCAGCCCCACTTCCGACGCATCCCGGTATTGGGATCGATCAGCGGCAACACGATGACAGCGATCCTGTTCTCCGACGGCGCATCGACGACACCCGCCAACTGGTCATCGTTATGACGCACTGTGTGGCCGAGGACGTCGAGCTCATCTTCGGCAGACCATCGGTCACACGCGGTCCCCCGGCGACGGCGACAGCAGTTACGGGACATCCTTCGGCGTGGAGCCTCCGCCTGCAGTTGAGCTCTCGTCGTGCGGAGCGGAGCCTGGCCAGACCTCTCACTGCAGCAGCTCAGCGACCTCGGAGAGCTCGGCCTTGGACAAGGGGCCGCGCTGGAGGGCCCCGGCGTTCTCCTCGGCCTGGGCGACGCTGCGGAAGCCGGGGATCGGCACTGTCCGCGGGCTGCGTGCCCACAGCCACGCGAGGGCGCCCTGTGCAAGCGTACGGCCGTCGGCGGTGAGCACGTCCCGTACGGCGTCGATGCGCGCCCTCCATTGGGCTGCGGGCACGCCGCCCTCATCGAACCAGCGCAGCCACGCGGGCGGCAGCGAACGGATGTCACCCGCTGCGCCGCGGCCGGAGGAGCCCTGCTTGCCGGTGAGCAGGCCCATAGCGAGCGGGCTGCGCACGATGGACGCGAGTCCGCGCTCCTCGCACAGCGCCAGCATCTCCGGCGCGTCCACCAGCACATTGCACGCGTGCTGGACGCCCGCGCAGTGCTCCCCGTCGGCGAAGAGCGCGGCTCGCCCGGGATCGTCGGTGCTCCAGGCGTACGCGCGGATGAGTCCCTCTCGCGCGAAATCCTCGCACGCTTCGCGCAGTTCGGCCGCCTCGCCCAGCGGCACTTCTCCCAGATGCAGCTGGTACACGTCGATCCGATCGGTGCCCAGTCTCCGCAGCGACGCGGTCAGTGCGCGGCGCGCGTACGCGACGGTTGTGTCCTCACCGATCAGCGTGCGGGTCTCCTCGTTGAAGACGTTGCCCCACTTGGTGGCGATGACCACCTCGTCCCGCCGACCCGCGAGCGCCCGTCCCAGTGCCCTCTCGCTGCGGCCGGTGCCGTTCCGCGGTGTCGAAGAAGGTGACCCCGAGCTCCATCGCCCGCCGGATCGCCGCGACGGACTCCTCGTCGTCGACCGTGCCCCACCCGAGGGGGTTCCCATCCGCGTCCTGCCACTCACCCCCGATGGCCCAGCACCCGAATCCCAGCGCACTGACCTCGATCTCGCTGTCTCCCAGCGTCCTGTTCTCCATGCCTGACCACGCTACGAGTTGGAGCGCACACGAGGGCAAGGCCGACGAGCGATCCGGAACTACTTGTCACCGAGTTGATCAACCGACTCGACGCCACCAGCCCGACACCAAACCCGGTGAACCCGATACACGGTCTCCACAGGGTGGTCTGCCCTGACGCCTTCCCAACTCTGCGACCTCGTCTGCCAGAAGCCCTGGGGGCATTCCCTCAGATGGATCGGGGCGGCGGGAATGTGAGCCCCGGGGTTCGTCGGCGAATGGCCGTCACACACCGCGTCAGACCGACAGCAACTGGGGCTGGGCCGGACACTCCGCCCCAGCGCTGTCCGCGAAGAGGCGCGTGGGGAACTCGTGCTCGCGGAAGGCTCAGGCGCGGTCCCCTCGGAGGTGACAGGCCCCCTCAGCGTCCAGGTGAGTCCCGCGCGGTCAGCCTGAGGCCGGTCGAACCGGTGGTGTGAGGTGCCGCCACAGGAAGGTATGCATCAGAGCGTTGTTGTGGGCGGACTGTTCGTTGTCGCTGGCGCCCGCGTGGCCGCCGCCGATGTTCTCGTGAAGCAGGACCGGGTGGCCGAGTTCACGCAGCCGTGCGGCCGCTTTGCGGGCATGGCCAGGGTGGACACGGTCGTCACGGGTGGAGGTCTTCAGAAGAACCGGCGGGTAGACCTGGTCTGCGGTGAGCTGGTGGTACGGGGAGAGCGCACGGAGGTGGGGGCGATCGGCTTCGTTGTCCGGGTTGCCGTACTCGGCGATCCAGGACGCGCCGGCGAGGAGCTTATGGAAGCGGAGCATGTCCAGCAGCGGTACCTGCGCGACGATCGCGCCGAACAGCTGCGGGTAGCGGGTGACCATCGCGCCCATCAGCAGGCCGCCGTTGCTGCCGCCCGCGGCGCCCAGCATGGCCGGGGTGGTGATGCCCCGCGCGACGAGGTCTGCGGCGACGGCCGCGAAGTCCTCGAATGCTCGCGGCCGGTCCGCGCCGAGCGCGGCCTGGTGCCAGTCCGGTCCGTACTCGCCGCCACCCCGGATGTTCGCCATCACGTAGGTGCCGCCGCGCTCCAGCCACGCCCGGCCCGTCACCGCGTCGTAGAAGGGGGTGAGGGAGACCTCGAAGCCGCCGTAGCCGTAAAGCAGGGCGGGGGCGGGGCCGGGGCGGGAACGGTCGGGGCCGATCACGAAGTATGGCACCCGCGTGCCGTCCCGCGAGGTCGCGAAGAACTGCTCCACCGCCAGACCAGCCACGTCGAAGTGGGCCGACGCCTGCTTAAGGATCTCCGTGTCGGCGCCGATCTGCCCGTGGTAGAGGGTGGAGGGCTGCAAGAACCCCGACACGTCCAGGAAGTACTCGTCGGAGATGTCCGGGTCCGTGTCCACGACAGAGACGGCGGACAGCGCCGGGACGTCTGCGAGCGGCTTGCGTGCCCACCCACCGCCGGGGTTGGGGGTGAGGACCTCGATGCGGGTGCTGACGTCGCGCATCGTCTCCAGGATCAGATGGTGGCGGGTCCATGAGTGCCCGGCCAGAGCCGTCCGCTCATCTGGGGTGAACAGCACCTCCGCGGTGCGGTCGCCCGACAGGAAGGCGTCGAAGTCGAACGCGAGCAGGGAGCCCGCCCGCTGTCCGAGCCAGTCGGACTTCAAGGTCACGATCAGATGCCGGCGATGGGCATAGGCACTGGCGTCGTCGGGAACGTCGATCTTGACGAGCGCGGCATCGGGGGTCAGGAGGTACGCCTCGCTGCGGAAGAAGTCCAACGACCGGGCGACGAAGTCCCTCTCGAAACCGGGTGTGGTGTCGTGCCAGCCCCGGGCCGACACATCTCCCGTCTCGGCCTCGAAGACCAGGGCGGCTTCCTCCAGCGGCGTGCCGCGTCGCCACCTGCGAACCGTCCGCGGATAGCCGGCGTCGGTCAGCGAGCCCGGCCCGAAGTCCGTGCCGATGAAGACGGTGTCGGCGTCGATCCACCCGATCCACGTCTTCGCCTCCCCCACCTGGAACCCGCCCTCGACAAAAGCCCGGCCGGCGAGGTCGAACTCGCGGACCACAACGGCATCACCACCGTCGCGCGACAGACACACCAATGCCCGGTCGTAATCGGGATGGCGCACCCGCGCACCGGCCCACACCCACTTCTCGCCCTCCGCGGCGACGAGCGCGTCGACGTCGAGAAGGACCTCCCACTCGGGAGCATCCTTGCGGTACTGCTCCAGCGTCGTACGCCGCCACACACCACGCACGTGCTCGGCGTCCCGCCAGAAGTTGTAAAGGAACACTCCGAGACGGGTGGTGTAAGGGATACGGTCCGAAGCGTCCAACACCTCGCGCAGGCGCTCCTTCAGGGAAGCGAACTCTGCGCCGACCGCCAGCACGGCCTCCGTCTCGGCGTTCCGCTCGGCCACCCACTCGAGCGCGGCCTCACCTTCAACGTCTTCCAGCCACAGGTACGGGTCGTCATCGATCACAAGCTGAATTGTGCAGGCCCGGAACGCTCGGTGAGTCCACATCCACCCAATGCCCGGACGTGCGCTCTCGGCTGTGGTGCCATCGAGTGCGTCCGCTCGGGGTACCCGACGTACCCGATGGCCACCACCAAGGCTGCCCCACCTGACCGGCGCTCGCCGCGGCCATCAGGAACGCGGCGTGCGTCGGAGGCATGTTCCACAGGACTCGCTGCGACGCTGATCCGCGGTATGTGAACGGCTTGGCTGGAACCTTGGCCAAGACCAAGATCCGGTGCATCCCCCGGCCGACGCCCCGCCGTCCGCGCACCTCACCTTCGTTTTCGTAGTTCAGCACGAGCGTGACCGGCGTACCACCCGCAGACGAAGAAGCGGCATCTGAGCCATTCTCGACCGCGGCGCCCATGGACCGCTCGACTCTGCTGCGCAATTCGCTGCGGGGGTGGGGTCGGGTCCGTCATGATCGTTCCTGAGGTCGCTTCTCTGTCGTGCGGCCGTGGAGGCGGTACG
>NZ_JBEXID010000147.1:0-10147 GCF_040608395.1 Streptomyces sp. NPDC005181 | reverse complement strand
TCGAGCAACTCGCCGAAATGTCCGCGAGAGACACCAGACAGGGCAGGATGGGAGCAGGCCGCACGGGCCCAGGTCAGCTTCACAACTCACCCAACACGTGCGGCCCTTCTCATGTCACGGCCCGACCAGGCCCGCTCGAATTTCCCCCAAGGTCGTAACCGCTGGTCCCGGCGCCGTCGGTGGCCGCGGAGTTGAACACATTGCGCCACCAGCCGCCGCGCTCCTTGAAGTACATGGCCTGCTCGTCACGTCCGAGCAGTTCGGCCCAGCGGCCGAGAGCCGCGTCGGCCACCGAGTCCTCCAGCGTCTCCGCCGCGCCGCCCCAGCAGTGGCACACGTCCTGGGGTGCGTAGTGCGACGTCAGGTACTGCGCCAGATTGGGCCGCTGCCCGGTGCACTGGCCGGGGCATCCCGCATCGGAGAGACCGTCGTCGACGGGGACGGTCGCCTGGCGCGCGAGAGACTCGAAGGCGCCTTCGTAGTCGAAGTTCCGTACGCCCATTGCGTAGAAGGTGGCCAGGGTGGCCGCCGTCGGGTCGCCGGTCATGACGTGCGTGGCGCCGTTGATGTGCACCCAGCGGTCCCATACCCCGCCGTTCTGCTGCGCGAAGTTGTACAGCGACTGGGCGAAGTCACCGGCGATCTCCGGCTTGAGCAGCGCGAGCAGCTGGATCTGGGCGCGGTACTGGTCCCACCCGGAGAAGTTGCTGTACTGCGCTCCCTGCCCGCGCTTCACCCGGTGCGGCGCTCCGTCCATGCCCGGGTAGCGGCCATCGGTGTCGCTGATCAGGTTGGGCTGCATGAGGGAGTGGTACAGCGCGGTGTAGAAGGTGGTGCGCTGTGCGGTGCTGCCGCCGCCGATGCGCACGGAGCGCAACTCCCGGTCCCAGGTACGCTGCGCGGCGGCCGAGACGTCGTCGACCCCGGCGTGCGGGGCCACTTCCTCCTTGAGGTTGGCCTCGGCCCCGGCCAGGCTGACGTACGAGATGCCGATCCGCATATGGACATCGTTGTCGGCACTGCTGTCGAACCCGACCCAGCCGCCGGAGCCCCGCCCGGCCCGGTCGGCGCCGGTGGCGTAGCCCTCACCGCCGCTGCCCGTGGTCGCGCCCGGGGTGAGCGTGCCGTCCTTCCAGGTACCGGTCGAGGCGAAGCCACGGTCGAAGGAGGCGCTGAAGTAGAGCCGGTAGTAGCTCTTGCGGTTGTTGGTACCGCCGTTGGCGCGCCGTCCGCAGAACGCGCCGGTGAGCACCGAGCCGGTCACCTTGTGGTGTACGGGATCGATGGCGACCTCCGCGTCCTCGCTGCCGTTGAGCGAGTTGGAGACCCGGAAGAGCAGGTTGGCGGGCTTGCCGGCGGGGAAGCTGAAGTCGGCCACGCCTGCGCGGCGGCTGACCGCCAGGTCGGCGGTGGCGCCGTTGTCCAGCCCGAGGGTGTAGCGGCCCGGCACAGCGCGCTCGTCGTCGTGCGAGAAGTTCGCGGCGTAGACGGCGTCCTTGGTGTCGGCGGACGGCGAGGAGGTGACGTCCCCGACGAACGGCATGATCGGTACGTCACCGGCAGCGCCCGGGTTGCAGCCGGCGCCGTTCACATGGGTCAGGCTCAGTCCGCGCAGCCGGGTGGTGCCGTAGTCGTATCCGTTCGCCGCGCCGGTGCTGGTCTGATCCCCTCTGGTGCTCGTCGGCGATCAGCCGATCATGCCGTACGGGAGGGTGGCGCCCGGGAACGTGTTGCCGCCGTTCGCGGTGCCGATCAGCGGATCGACGTAGGCGGCGGGGTGCGTGACCAGTCCGGTGGCCGCCTCGGCGGCCGGGGGCATGACCGCGGCGGCGAGCGCACCGCTCAGGATCACAGCGGCCGTTCGCGCGCCGAAGCGCCTCGCCACGGGCAACGGTCTGAGGGGCATGTCGCTTTACCTTCCGCGAGGTTGGACAACGTTGTCGACAGCCGGGGTCCGGCCGGGGCAACGTTGATCGATGCGCGGCCGAGCGTAGATGCCGACGGCGTGTCAGGGAATGCGGCCAACGGTGAGCCCGGTGAACGAGCGGTGAACGAAGACGGCGGGCGGCCGTATTGCCGGCCCATATCCATATGCACCGCCAACAGGCGCAGTTGTACCGCCCGGGCGGTGGGTGCGGACACCTACGGCGGCATGGGGGACGTCGTGCCGCGGGCGACCACGACCATGCTCTCGCTCTCGGCAGTGAGCCGCCCCGCGACCGATCGCCGTACCAAGGGCGGGTATCGAGCCCGCACCTCCGAGGAGGGCCGCCGATCGTCAAGAAAATAGAGCGCGGTGTCGTACCGGCTGTGACAGGGTCCGGGTGAGCGTGTGCCCTCAGCAGGTGTCCGCAGAGTCCGACCGAGCCGATCCAGGAGCGTCCGATGGCGACACCACCACGCCTGATCCCCCTGCTGCAGCAGTTCGACTTCGCTCGGGGGCGCCTTGCCGACCGCATGACCGGCCCCGTCATGGACAGCGGCAACGGCACGGACATCGAGGTCGTGTCGATGACCGACGAGGAGTACCTCTGGGAGCCGGTGCCGGGCTGCTGGTCGGTCCGGCGGCGCACGGCGGGGCCTGGGCCCGGAGCGACCGTTCTCGTCGGCGCAGGTGACTGGGGCCGCGACGCGACGCCTCCACCGCACCCCACACCGCCGCCGTTCACCACCCTGGCGTGGCGGCTGAGTCACCTCAGCGAGTTGCTTGCCCTCCGCGCCGACCACACGAACGGCAGCCATACCCTGACCCGGGACGACTACGTGGTCGCCGGGGACGCCGCCGGGGCGGTCGCGGCCTTCGAATCCGGCGCCGCCGCTTGGCGGGAGGCGCTGCTCGGCGCCGACGACGCGGCGCTCGACACCGTGGGACACAGCACCTACCCGCATGGCAGCGACCCGGAGGATCCGTTCATCGAAACGGTCTGGTGGGTCAATCAGGAACTGCTGCACCATGGGGCCGAGATCGCCCTGATCCGCGACCTGTTCCGCGCGCGGCGGGGCTGACGCAGAGCCCTGGCGGCGGCGGGGGCGCAACGCGCCGAGCCCCGCCGGATGTCCGGCAGGGGTGAACAACAGTTCCCATTCTTTTCAGTGGATGTCCGGTATTCTCGGTGAATATTCTGATGTTGTGAAGCTTTCCGAATGGGCGCCACGCAACGGTGGGCCTTACCAGACCGCGTGGACCTGGGCGAAAGAGGGCCGTATGCCGGTCCCGGTCGTCCAGACACCGTCGGGTACACGGCTGGTGGCCGAGCCCGCCCCGCAGGCCCCCGGGCGGGTCGTGGTGTACTGCCGTGTCTCGTCCGGTGACCGGAAAGGGGACCTGGAGCGCCAGGTCGCCCGGACCGTGCAGGGCGCAACGGGCCAGGGACTCACCGTCGCTGACGTAGTAACGGAGATCGATCGCGACCGCCTCGCCCGGTTCGGCGTCGAGCACCTCGAAGGAGCCCTCTCGGCCGCGGGACGACGCCTGATCGTCCTCGACTCGGCCGAGACCGCCGACGACCTCGTAGGCGACATCACCGCGGTCCTGACCTCGATGTGTGCCCGCCTGTACGGCCGCCGCTGCGCGAAGGATCGCGTCGCCCGGGCCGTCGCCGTCGCCACCGGCGAAGAGGCGGCCGGGTGAAAAAGTTCAAGTCGCAACCGGGCGTCGTCGTGAAGGCACGCAAGCTGGCGCTGGACCCGAACGCCACGGCCAACCGCCACCTGCGCTCGCACGCAGGCGCCGCGCGGGCCGCGTACAACTGGGCCGTCGCCTACGTCACTGCCGTGTGGTGGCAGCGCAAGTCCGAGCAGTCATACGGCATCCCCGAGGATGAGCTGACCCAGTGGCGGTCGTGGTCGCTGCCCTCGCTGCGGAAGGCGTTCAACGAGGACAAGCGCACCAACTCACGTTTCGCCGGCTGGTGGGAGGAGAACTCCAAGGAGGCGTACAACACCGGTCTGGCAGGCGCGTCGGCTGCGTTCGACAACTACGCGAAGTCGAAGAGCGGCAAGCGCAACGGCCGAAAGATGGGTATCCCCCGCTTCAAGTCGAAGCGGAAAGCGCGCCTTACCTGCAAGTTCACCACCGGAACAATCCGCATCGAGCCTGACGGCGGGCACGTCACCCTGCCCAGGATCGGCACCGTTCGCCTGCACGAGAACCGAGCTGACCTGCGGGCCGTGATCGACACGGGGAACGCGCGCATCCTGTCCGCGACGGTCCGCCTGGACCGGGGCCGCTGGTTCGTCGCGCTCCAGGTCGAGCAGCGGCACGAGCTGGTGAAGGTTGCCCGCCCTAACGCCGCGGTCGGTATCGACCTCGGTATCAAGACCCTCGCGGTCCTCGCCGACAGCGACGGCGTCCTCAGCGCAGAACCCAACCCACGCCACCTCGACCGCGCGCTAAAGCAGTTGCGCCGCGTCAGCCGTGTCGTCTCGCGTCGGCATGGCCCCGACCGGCGCACCGGTCAGCAGGCCTCCCGCCGCTGGGAGAAGGCCAACCAGGCGCGGAACAAGATCCATCACCGGGTTGCGAACCTCCGCGAGGACACCCTCCACAAGATGACGACCCACCTCGCCTGCGAGTACGGCACGATCATCATCGAAGACCTGGGCGTCGCCGGAATGGGCCGCAACCGGCGCCTGTCCCGCCGCGTCGCGGATGCCGCGTTCGGCGAGATCCGACGCCAGCTCACCTACAAGACCCGTCGGCGCGGCACACGTCTCGTCGTCGCAGACCGCTGGTTCCCCTCCTCGAAGACCTGCTCGCGCTGCGGTGCGGTGAAAGCCAAGCTGCCCCTCAGCATGCGCGTCTTCGCGTGCGACAACTGCGGTCTCGTCCTGGACCGGGACGCGAACGCCGGACACAACCTGGTCGCTCTCGCGGCCCGTAGAACAGGTACCGGAGTGGCCGGAGACCTGGACAACGCCGTCGAGGCGGAGTCGAAGCCCCGTGGAGCCGACCGCAAGACCCGCACCACCCGCCCGCGCCGCGAGGCCGGGACGGTGCGGGCAGGTGGCACAATCCCCAGTCCCCGGGCCGGGAAGGAAACGGGAGACCGTCAACAGGACCCCGGCGCGCAACCCGCGTTCCGGTGAGACCGTTACGGACCATCCCGGCGGAAACGCCGGGATTGTTGAGATCACTTGATGATCAAAGCAACGGCTCGTCGTGTCAGACGGCTCGCTCGAAGGTACTGGGCGGGCTTGTGGATCTCGCCGCCCAGTTCGCGCGCCGCGTGCTGCGCCCATGACGGGCTCCGCAGCAGCTCCCGCCCGAGGAGCACGGCGTCCGCCTGCCCGTCGGCCACGATCTTCTCCGCCTGCTGCGGCTCGGTGATCAGTCCCACGGCCGCGACGGGCAGCGAGGTCTCCTCGCGCACCCGGGCGGCGAAGGGGACCTGGTATCCGGGTCCCGTCGTGATGCGGGCGTTCGGAGCGTTGCCGCCGCTGGAGACGTCCAGCAGGTCGACGCCGTGGGCCTGCAGCTCCTGGGCCAGCCGAACCGTCTCGTCGACGGTCCAGCCCTCACGGTCGTCCTCGTCGTTCTCGGTGAGCCAGTCCGTGGCCGAGATCCGGAAGAAGACGGGCAGGTCCTCGGGCCATACCTCGCGCACGGCATCGACGACCTGCAGGGCGAACCGGACGCGGTTGTCGAAGCTGCCGCCGTACTCGTCCGTGCGCCGGTTGCTGTGCGGGGAGAGGAACTGTCCGACGAGATAGCCGTGGGCTCCGTGCACCTCGGCGACCTCGAAGCCCGCGTCGAGGGCTCGCCGAGCGGCCTCGCGGAACTGCTCGACGACGCCGTGAATCTCGTCCACGGTCAGCTCGTGCGGTACGGGATGACCCTCGTCGAACGGGAGCGGGCTGGGTGCGACCGGCTGCCAGCCGTCCTCGTCCGGGCCCACGGGACCTCCGCCCAGCCAGGGGGCGGCCGTCGATGCCTTGCGGCCGGCGTGGGCGAGCTGGATGCCGACGGCGGAGCCCTGGCTCTTGATGAAGGTGGTGATCCGCCGGAGGGCGACCACCTGGGTGTCGTTCCAGATGCCGAGGTCGGCGGGGCTGATCCGGCCTTCGGGGCTGACGGCCGTCGCCTCGGTGAGGATGAGACCGGTCCCGCCCACGGCGCGTGCGGCGAGGTGGGCGAAGTGCCAGTCGGTCACGACGCCCGCGTCCGGCCCCACCGCTTCCGCGCTGTACTGGCACATGGGCGCCATCCATACCCGGTTGGGTATGACAAGCGACCTCAAAGTGCAGGGCTCGAACAGGACACTCACGACGGACTCCGTTTCGCCGGGACGACAGGACCGTTAGTACGATACCTCTCGTAGTACGACGTTCGTCAAATTACGATGACTCTCGTACAACGCGACGATGCAGGTGAGGCCCTTCCCGACTCGGGGAAGGGCCTCACCTGCGAGTCGTTCACGACTCAGGCGCGGCGTCGCAGTGTGATCTCCGCGTCCGCGTCATAGCCCTGGGTCCAGCTGCGCCCGGCGCCCGAAGTCCAGGTGACATGGACGGTCGCCCCGTCGACCCTGACGGCTTCCACCGTCATGGCCCGGTCGCCGTCCCGTACGTCACCGCGGCGCAGCTCCTGCGCCGTGACGGTGACGGGCTCCGCCGACTGCGCGCTCTCCACCTCGTCCGCCGCACGGGTGAGAGCCGCAGCCAGTTCCCGGGACCGGGCAGGGGTGCAGATCAGTGAGAGCTCCCCCGCCGGACCCGCTACCCGGACCTCGACTCCCGCCCCAACGGGGGTCACGCCCAGGATCGCACCGTGCCCGTCGGCGTCCTCGATCTCACCATTCATCGCTCTGCTCCTCTTGCCCGTCCCACGGCTCACTTCAGCCGGAGGCTCTCCTGCGGGCCCAGGTAGCTGGGCTTGAGGCCGCCGGTGTCGACCACCAGGTTCTGCAGCACCACCGTCGGGTCGACCATCCAGAATTTCAGCACATGCACACCGGCCCGGCCGATGTGGTGCACCGTACTGGTGCGGTTGACGTTGTCGGAGGTGTTCCGCGCCCACTGGACGTTCATGGTGCCGTCGTCGGATCCCGTCACCGCTGTGACGTTCACCCGCTGCGGCGCGTCGTCGTCGAAGGAGACGGCATAGGTGAGGCCGTCGGACGCCAGCGCGTTGTTGCGGGGCGACAGGTACGCGTGCACGGTGACCGGCCCGGTGGTGAACAGGCTGACCCGGTACTCCAGCCGCGGGCTGCTGCCGCCCGGGCTCTGGCGGGCGGCGGTGACCGGGAAGGGCTCCATACCGTCGCCGGTCCGTCCGATGCCGGGGATGCGCTGCCAGGTGATCCCGTTGCCGCCGACAGAGCGGGAGTAGTGGTCCGCCTCGATGGAAACGTATCCGTTGGCCTCCACAAATCCTTCGAGCTGCGAGCGCCGCTCCTTGGGGTGGTCGATCACGGCCTGGACGACGACCTTACGTCCGTCCGGACCGCTGACTGTGATCGGCACCTCCGTGACACCCTTGGGCGCCCGTGACCAGTCGACGCGGAAGGTGATCCGGTCCTGCTTGTCGACCCGGCCCCTGACGCGGTCGGCGACGAGCCAGGAAGCCCCTGTCCTGATCCGGTAGTCGAACGGGGCGGCGCCCCGGTTGAACACCTCGATGTACTGCGCGGCCTGGCTCTGGTACGGGCTGAAGGCCGGCAGCACGGCCGGGGAGCTCTCTTCGGGCCACCACTTGTCCGAGCCGTCGACGGCCACGCCCATCTCGGCGCCGGCCGGGAGGTCGATGCGCTTGACCGCGGGGAACAGCACGTCCTTGATGGCGACGTTGTTGAGCTCGGGCTGCTGCCAGGGGGCATTCGGCCCGTAGCGGGCCACATCGCCGTAGTCGATGTGCGGCTGGGTCTGGAACCCCTGCCACTTCCCGTCGGCGACCTTCGTGTTGAAACGGTCCGCCAGCGCCAGGTCATCGGCGAGTCGGGCCTCGGCGGCGGCCGCCAGATCGTTGGTGAGGGCCCGGCCCTGCGCCGCGTAGTGCAGGTTCTTGAACTCGGCCTCACGCAGGGCGTACAGGTTGGCGGTGGCCTGCGCCTCGTAGCCGACCAGTTCGTACCAGGCGTCCTGGACGGAGGCGGGGATCCCTCGGCCGATCCGCTCGGCGTCGGCCCCGAGCCGCTGCCACTCCTCGGTGACGCGCTCCAGCTCGCGGTAGTCGGTGAGGCTGAACGGGGTGGCCTGGTCGTCGTAGACGATCGCCGACGCGTCCTTGGCGGGGTGCTTGGCCGGGTCGAGGGCGATCTTGCGGTTGAGCAGCTCGGGCTTGCGCCGGGACTGCAGCTGCGCGTACGTACGGAGCACCTCGGCGATGTCCTCGGCCTGCTGCTCGCCGAAGTTCTGCCGGGCGTACTGCTCCTCCCACTCCGGCAGCCGGTCAAGGGTCCAGCGACCGGGGTTCCAGGCGTACTCCAGGAAGAACTGCGTGGGCAGTTCGTTGCCCTTGAGGTCGCCGACGTTGGTGACCCAGAGGCCGTGGTTACCGTAGGCGACGGACTGGTGGAGCTGGTCCCACATGTTCGGCAGCGAAGCGGTGTCCACCCACTTGTAGTTGCGGCCCACCCCGACGTAGTCGAAGTGGTAGTAGAGGCCGTAACCGCCTTCGCGGGCATCGTTCTTGAGATCGGGCAGCTTACGGATGTTGGCCCAGTTGTCGTCGGTGAGGACGACGGTGACGTCGTCGGGCACCCGCAGGCCGCGGTCCCAGTACCGCTGGACCTCCTTGTAGAGCGTCCACACCTGCGGAATCGTGGTGACGTCCTTGCCGGAGACCTCGGCCAGGATCTGCCGCTGGGTGGCGATGATCTCGGTCATCAGCTCGATGCCGTCGCCGTCCGGCAGGCTGACATCGCCGTTGCCGCGCATGCCGAGGGTGACGACGCCCTCGAAGTCATCGTCCTTCATCCGGCGGATACCGTCGGCCCAGTACGCCTTGATCGCCTCGGCGTTGCGACGGAAGGACCACTCGCCGGTGCCGCCGTAGGGGTCGTGACCGGGGGTGGTGATGTTGCCCGCGCTGTCCCGGACGGCGGCGACGGCGTGCCGGTTCCACTCCTCGATACCGCGCATCATGGGCGCCTCGTGCGAGGTGCCCATGACGACGCCGTACGCCTTCGCGGTGGCGTGGTTCTTCGGATCGTCCTCGGCGAACGCGCGGCCCCAGACAGCCGGCCAGAGGTAGTTGGCCTTGAGGCGCAGCATCACTTCGAAGATCTTGGCGTAGAAGTCGGCGTTGAAGCCGCCCTCGAAGCCGGGGGCCTTGCCGGGGCCGAAGAACGCCGGTGCCCAGGTGCCGAGCGCCGGGTTCTCGTCGTTGATGAAGAACCCGCGGTACTTCACGGCCGGGGTGCCCTGGGTGTGGCGGCCGGGCAGGACGTACAGCCCGTCCCGGTGTACGGGGGTGACGTCGTCCCACCAGTACCAGGGCGATACGCCGATCCCCCGGGAGACGTCGTACGTACCGTAGATCGTGCCGCGCTGGTCGCTGCCCGCGATCACGAAGGCCCGGTCCACGCCGGGCAGCGGCTTCTCGACGACGGTCTGGAGGCTGGTCTCCCACTTGCCCTTGATGCCGGAGACGTTGAGCTTGCCCGCGGCGATCAGTCCGTCGATCAGCGGGCTGCGGCCGATGGTTCCGATGATGACGATCTCGCGGCCCTTCGGCGTCGCGCCCCGCGAGAGAACGGGGCGGACGCCGGTGACGCGCTCGATGTCGGCCTGGAGGTCACCGGCCACCCGGACGACGCCCGCGTAGTCCCGGTCACTGACCAGGATGGGGGCCGCTGCACCCGCCCTGAAGAGCGGGAAGCTGCCGGAGCGGGGCGTGAAGGAGATGTACGCGCCGGGGTCGGTCGGCTGCCCGGCCGCGCCCGGCGCGGCGGCCAAGGCCTCCGACGAGAGACCGAGCAGCGAGCCGAGAGGTGTTGCTGTCAGGGCGGTGAGCCCCAGTCCGAGCCCCAGAATCGATCTGCGGCTCACATGTTGCGGGAAGTGCTTGTCCATACTGCTCTCCCAGTTTTGTTCACACCCATGACAAATTGGGCTCTCCTGCCGTATGTGTGGGTGCTCTGACCTGCCCTGATACGTGAAACACGCCGTCTCCTGTGATCCTTGAGGTGTTGAGGCTCAAGTTGGA
>NZ_JBEXID010000146.1:0-10247 GCF_040608395.1 Streptomyces sp. NPDC005181 | reverse complement strand
TGCAACGTCGCACCGATGTCCGACGTCCGGGTCGTGGTCATCGACTGCACCGACACCGGCGCATCCCCACCGACCGCCACCGACCCGACCTGGATCTTGCGGCTGACCCTCCGGTCGGCGAGCTTGGTCGGAACGGACGGCATTCCGAGAGAAATCGCAGTCATGCGCTGAGCATCCCCAAGGTGTGGATCAAGGTCCCGAGATCGGCGGGCTCCGACCTTCGAGGTTACGCCACGGGTGAGATCCCGGAGCACACCGCATCCCTGAGTGAGCCCAAAGATAGGCGGCCCGACACCGGGTGTATGTCCGGCCGCCACCCGTGGTGCACGCGATGCGGTCGGCGCGCAGGGTGCGATCTGCGCGCCTGGCAGGTCAGGAAATCTTGACCGGGTTGACGATGTCGGCCACCAGAACCAGCAGTGTGAAGCAGATGAAGACACCGGCGACGACGTAGGCGACGGGCATCAGCTTGGCGACATCGAAGGGGCCGGGGTCGGGGCGCTTGAAGACCCGCGCCACGTTGCGTCGCAGGGACTCCCAGAGCGCTCCGGCGATGTGCCCGCCGTCGAGCGGCAGCAGGGGCAACATGTTGAAGAGGAACAGCGAGAGATTGAAGCCTGCGAGCAGGAACAGCATCATCGCGATCTGGCTCGTCGCAGGGACATCGAGCGTCATCACCTCGCCGCCGATCCTGGCCGCACCGACCACACCGACCGGGGAGTCCGCTGCTCGCTCCCCGTCGCTGAAGGCCGCGTTCCACAGGCTCGGGATCTTGGACGGGAGGGCGATGATCGAGTCGACGCCATTCTCGATCATGTCGCCCATACGGACGACCGAGTCGCCGAGGGAGAGCGGGACGATGTCCGTCCGAGCGGCGAAGCCGAGGTATCCGGCCGGGATGAACTCGCCGGGGACCACCTCACCGTTGGAGTCCTTCTTGGCCACCGAGTTCTTCTGCAGCACGGCGTGGAGCGTCTTCTCCTGGCCGTCGCGCTGAACGGTGAGGGTGGCGGGGCCGATGGTCTCGCGGATCCGGTCGGAGAGGGTGGCCCAGTCGTCCACCTTCTGGCCGTCGAAGGCGACGATCATGTCGCCCTTCTTCAGTCCGGCGGCCTGCGCGGGCGAGACCGGGTCGCTCTTCCTGCAGGTGTCGCGCTTCTCGCTCTGGGCGATCACGCACCGCTGGACACCCGCGACCTCGGTGGTCTGGGTCTGGAAGCCGAAAGTCATCGCGACCCCGAGGAAGATCGCGACGGCCAGGATCAGGTTCATGAACGGTCCGGCGAACATCACGATCACGCGCTTCCACGGCTTGCGCGTGTAGAAGAGACGCTTCTCGTCACCCGGCTCGAGTTCCTCGAAGGCGGCCTCTCTCGCATCCTCGATCATGCCGCGCCACGGCGAGGTGGAGCGCGCTTCCAGCCGCCCGTCCGGACCGGGCGGGAACATGCCGATCATGCGGATGTAGCCACCGGCCGGAATCGCCTTGATCCCGTACTCGGTGTCGCCCTTCTTCCGCGACCAGATGGTCGGTCCGAAGCCGACCATGTACTGCGGGACGCGGATGCCGAAGAGCTTCGCGGTCGACAGGTGCCCCAGCTCGTGCCAGGCGATCGAGAACAGCAGGCCGATGGCGAAGACGACGATGCCCAGAATCGTCAACAGGACCGTCGTAATACTCATGCGCGCGCCTCCGCTGTCGCTTTCGCCGAGAGTTCCCGAGCCCGGGCCCGCGCCCAGGTCTCCGCTTTCAGGACGTCTGCGACCGTGAGTGAAGTTCCCGTCGGCGGGGTGCCGTGTTCGGCCACCACCGCAGTGACCGTATCCATGATTCCGTTGAACGGCAGCCGTCCTGCCAGGAAAGCGTCCACGCACTCCTCGTTCGCGGCGTTGAACACTGCCGGGGCGGTGCCGCCGAGTGTGCCCACGTGCCTGGCCAGTCCCACGGACGGGAAGGCGTCGTTGTCGAGCGGGAAGAATTCCCAGGTGGAGGCGTTCGACCAGTCGAACGCGGGTGCCGCGTCCGGGACGCGCTCAGGCCAGCCGAGGCCGATGGCGATCGGTCCGCGCATGTCCGGCGGGGTGGCCTGGGCGAGGGTGGAGCCGTCGGTGAACTCCACCATGGAGTGAACGTACGACTGAGGGTGGACGACGACCTCGATCCGGTCGAACGGGATGTCGTAGAGGAGATGAGCCTCGATGACCTCCAGCCCCTTGTTGACGAGGGTGGCGGAGTTGATCGTGATGACCGGGCCCATGGCCCAGGTCGGGTGCGCGAGGGCCTGCTCGCGCGTGACGTTCGCCAGCTCGCTCTTCGTCCGTCCCCGGAAGGGGCCGCCGGAGGCAGTGACGACAAGCTTGCGCACGTCGGCGCGGGTACCGGCGGCGAGCGCCTGGAAGAGTGCGGCGTGCTCGGAGTCGACCGGGATGATCTGGCCGGGCTTGGCCAGTGCCTTCACCAGGGGGCCGCCGACGATCAGCGACTCCTTGTTGGCGAGGGCGAGCGTGCGGCCGGCCTCGAGCGCGGCGAGCGTGGGGGCGAGGCCGATCGAGCCGGTGATTCCGTTGAGCACGGTGTGACAGTCGCTCCCGGCGAGCTGCGTGGCGGCGTCGGGACCTGCCAGGATCTCGGGGAGCGGCTCCCCGGCCCCGTACTGATCGCGCAACGCCTCCCGAAGGGCCGGCACCGCATCCGGTGCGGCGACGGCCACGGTGCGCACCCTCAGTTGCCGGGCCTGCTCGGCGAGGAGGGCAACCCGGCCGCCCGCGGCGGAGAGCGCGGTGACGCGGAAGCGGTCGGGGTTGCGCAGCACCAGGTCGATGGCCTGGGTGCCGATGGACCCGGTGGAGCCGAGGATGACGAGATCCCGGCGGCCTTCCGCTGCGTCGAAGACGAGATGCGGGTCGGCAAGGGGGGCAGGGGTGTCGCTCATGCCCCCCATTGTTGCCGCATCGGCCCAACGGGCCGACAGCGCGTCCCCGGAGAATTGCGGGAAGAGCAGCTCCGGCAGCGTTCCTGTGAATGTGGGCAGCCGCTGGGCCACGGCCCACCAGGCTTCGGGATCCTCGCCCAGGGCGGCACGGGTCAGCGCCGTGGCGCGTGCGTGGGCAGCTGCGACGGCTTCGGGCAGGTCGAAATGGTCCGGCTCACCGAGCCACCACCTCTCGTCGAGCGCGCGGAGCGCGGGGGCGCCGTTCAGGACCACATCGTCACCGGTGATCAGCCCGACGGCCAGGGCTCGCTTGCGACGGGCAACGTGCGATCGTCCGTCGATACGGCCGAGCTCTGTGAGCACGGCGTCGGGCGAAGTCCGGGCCGACGCCGGGACACCGGGCACCAGTGCGGTCGTGGTTTCGGTCGGCGCGTGGGGCAGGGGCTCGTCCACCGCATGCGGACGCTCGCCCACCGGGCCCGGCGGGCACAGGAACCGGTCGATCTCTCGCTGTACGGCAGCACGCTCTGCGTCGTTCCAGCGCAGCCCTCCCCGGACCTGGATGGTCGGCAGCAGCAGGGTCCGGTCCAGGGGGGCGTGGTGACGGACCAGTTCGGCGGGCGTGATCGCGCCGATCCGGACCGCCCTCACGGCCGGGCGGTACCACCAGCGGCTGTACGAGCGGGTCCCCCGGGTGTCGAGGAGCGCGAGTACCACCTCGCGCCGGCACTCGCCGCTCAGGATCAGTGCCTCGACGGCGCCCGGCGGCAGTGGCTCACGCCGGTGCTCGGCCACCAGCTCGGCAAGGTCGAGGCCGTGGGGTGCGTCCAGGATCCGCAAGGCGTGGCGTACCCGCTGATGGCCTCGCAACAGTGCGACGAGCTCACTGGTGTCCAGCTCGGGTACGCGTACGGCCGGGGCGATGGCTCGCCGCATGGCGCCGGTGGTACGCCGGTGGGCGTACACGGCCCGGTCCACCTCGTACTCGCGGCGCTCCAGCATGCTTGCCAGCACCGCTCGTTCGCTCTGCTTGTTGCGTGCCAGTGCGACTCGGTCGGTGGTGCTGCCGTCCGTGATGACGTACTCCACGACGGGCGGCACCGGAGGGTGGTCCGCGAGGAGCTCGTCGCGCTGCTGCATGTCGAGCCGGGCCAGGAGAGCCGGGACGATCGCATATGGGGCGTGCCGAAGCAGCTGGGCAAGCGCGGCAATCATGCTGCGCGGAACTTGGTCCACTGCGCGGTCATGACGTCCTGCGGGATGCCGCCTATGTCCTTGGTGCCGGTGATCTCGCCGCGGAAGGCGAGGGTGGTGGAGCCGGAGCGGACGACGGTGAGGTATTCGTACAGCTTCAGCTTCCCCTTCACGTCGAGGATGGTGAAGCGGTAGGCCTTGGCCTCGTCGGCCTCGGTCGCGAAGCCGGGGGCCTTGGCGGGCTCGACCTTCAGATACTTCGCGCTCGCGAGGGCCCGCTCCTCGGTGAATCCCCCGGCGCAGTGCTTGCCGGCCTTGTCGAGCGCCTTCATGACCTCGGCCGCATCGCCGTTCGTGTACGACCGGAGAGTGACATCGACGGTGATGCCGAGCATCTCATCGGGGATGTCGACCTTGCGTTGGACCTGAGCGGCGGGGGCGTAGTCGCTGACATCACCGGCAAGACTGACGAGCGGCTGACAGCCGGCCGGATCTGCGGTGTAGGCGTCGCCGAGAGGGCCGTCGAGGGTGTACTCGGAGGCCGTGTACTTTCCGACGGCCTGCCCGTCGGTGAACGAAGCCGCCTTCAGCCGTGCCTCGCTGAGCGCCTTGGGCCCTCGGGCCGACGCCGAGGGCTTGTCGTCCTTCCCTGAGCCGCCGGACCCGTCCGGACTACCCGAACCGTCCTTGTCGCTGCTGCACGAGGTGGCGCCCAGAGCCATCACGACTGCAATCGTCACAGTCACGGCTCGGCGCCACTGCCCGCGCTGGATTTCCACCCCGAACATCCCTGCCCCCATTTCGCTGTCGGTGATGTTGGTTCTTCTGCTTCTGCAGGTTCTGCTGATTGTGCTGAAGTCCGTCGCTCTTGATCGAGGCTCGATTGTGCTGCATGCCCATGGTTCCGGTCGTGCCGCATCGATCACAGAAGCATGGACGACCGGCGCGGTCACGGACAGTGAGCTTTCGTCAGGATCTCTGTCCCAGGCCTGTCGCCGGTGATTCCAGGTGATACGAGTGGCAGTGCGTCGGTTCATCGGTGTCGAGGGCGATGAGTGCGCCTACTTCGACATCGGGTGCGCGCACAGGGACTTCTGCTCGGCGCTGTATTCCAGATACAACAGCCAGTCCTTGCCCCAGCACTTGTCTCCGTCCGAGATCCAGAATTCGGCCTCGGGCGAGCTGCATCCGACCTCTTCCAGGTCCTGGTCGGGCCACTGGGCGTTGTTACGGACACAGTCTCCGGCCGTGAACGTGGGCTGGGTGTCGGGGATCAGCCCGGGTACGACGACGGTGGCGAGCGCCAGGACCAGGACGGTCATGATGGCGAGCGCGGGCGGGCGGGCCAGGACGCGGTGGCCGGGGGCGAGTTGGGGGCGCAGATTCCCCACGGGGTGGGGCAGGGAGCGGATGCGGGAGCGGGCACCGATGTTCATCAGCATCGTGACCGGAGCGGCGAACACGGACAGCAGGCCCCACCAGCCCTGCCACAGGGTGTTGGACGTCATTCTGCGGTACGTGGCGGTTCCGCAGATACGGCAGAAGGCGCCTTCCTCGGTCAGGAAGCGGAGCGTGATGACAAGGCCCTGGTGTCCGCGCACCACGGTGTGGACGGCGGGTATCGCACCGCAGATGTGGCACGACACGACGGATCCGAACGACGGAAGAGGGTGGTGGGGCGGCGTGGACATGAGAACTCCCGGGAGCGACGTGGGCCCAGGAACCCTAACGGTTCGTGAGTTCCGCGAACTGGGCGAATGCCTCGTGAAACTGAGGGAACGTCTTCCGTACGCAGCCGGGATCGTCGAAGGAGATGCCGGGAACCCGCAGGCCCGCGACGGCGAACGACATGACGATGCGGTGGTCGCCGTGGGTGGTGATCTCCGTGGGGTGTGGTGTACCGGGGTGGATCTCGATCCAGTCCGGACCGGTCTCGACAGTGATGCCCATCCGCCGGAGGTTCTCCGCGCCGACCTCCAGCCGGTCGCACTCCTTCACCCGGGTGTTGCCGACGTCCTCGATGCGTACCGGGCCCGAGGCGAAGGGCGCGAGTGCGGCGAGCGTAGGCATGGTGTCGGAGATGTCGCGCATATTGACCGTGAGTCCGCAGAGTGTGCCGCTGGATCGGACGGTGGTGGAATCCGAGGTTCTGTGCACATCGGCGCCCATGCGGCGCAGTACGTCAACGAACCGCAGGTCGCCCTGGAGTGCGTCCTTGCCGAGGCCGGGGACGGTGACCTCGTGGCCGGTGAGGGCTGCCGCGGCGAAGAAGTAGCTCGCGGTGGATGCGTCGGGTTCGATGGCGTAGGGCGTGGCCCGGTAGCCGCCGGGCGGCACGGTGAAGACGTTGTTGTCGTGGCCGCCACGGGTCACCTCGACGCCGAAGCTGCGCATCATCGCGAGGGTGATCTCGATGTACGGGGCGGAGACCAGGTCGGTGACGGTGATCCGGAGCCCTTCCGCCGTCAGCGGTCCGAGCATCAGCAGTGCGGTGAGGTACTGGGAGGACTCCCCCGCGTCCAGGGTGAGTTCGCCACCCTGGACCCCGGACGCCGTGATCCGCAGCGGGTGGTGGCCCTCGGCTGCCTCGTGGCGCAGATCGACGCCGAGCGTGCGCAGAGCCTCGGTGAGCGGAGCGAGGGGCCGGCGGCGCATCTGCGCGGAGGCGTCGAAGCGATAGGTGCCGGAGGGGGCGGCCGCGGCGAGGGTCGGCAGAAAGCGTGCCGTGGTGGCGCCGTCGCGGCAGTAGATGTCGGACTCGGTGGCGGCGGGTCCGGCCGGGCGGCCCGCGATATGCCAGCGGTCCGCTTCCTTCGTGACGTCGTAGCCAAGGCGCGCAAGGCCCTCGGCGAAGCCCTCGGTGTCGTCCGAGCACAGGGGGCGTACCAAAGTGCTGGTGCCCTCCGCGGCGGCAGCCAGGAAGAGGGCACGTGCGGTGACGGACTTGGAACCGGGGATGCGCATGATGGTCACGGATCCCCATCCTGCCGTGCGGCGCGCGGCCGGGCGGGGTGCGTCCAGCGAGCGGACGCGCCCCGCCCGGCCGGCCCGGTTGTCCGACGGTCAGCGGATGGTGCGGTGAACGTTTTCCCTGGTGGCCGGGCCGGGGGTGGCGTCGGCAATCCAGGGGCCTTCGCCGCTCGGGTCCACGACACCCTGCTCCAGCCAGGTGTACGCACCGGCCAGGACGGCATCGACCACGCGTCGGTCGAGGTTGTCCGTGTTGGACCAGAGGCGGGTGAAGAGTTCCTCGGTCCGGATGCGGGACTGGTGGCAGAAGGCGTCAGCGAGTTGGTAGGCCTCGCGGCCGTGATCGCCGGTGGTGCGCAGATGTTCGGCGCGGACGCAGGCGGCACTCATCGCGAAGAGTTCCGCTCCGATATCGACGATCCTCCCGAGAAAGCCCTGCTTGGTCTCCATGCGGCCCTGCCAGCGCGACATCGCGTAGAAGGTGGAGCGGGCCAGTTTGCGGGCGGAGCGTTCGACGTAACGCAGATGGGTGGAGAGGTCCGGGTGGCCGGACGGATGGAACTCGCTGTAGGTGCGGGGAAGTTGTCCTGGGCCCGCGACCAGTTTGGGCAGCCAGCGGGCGTAGAAGCCGGCCGCGTTCGCTCCCGCTTTCGCCTTGGCGGAGAGCGGTTTGTCAGGGTCGATCAGGTCGCCCGCGACCTTCAGATGGGCGTCGACGGCCTCACGGGCAATCAGCAGATGCATGATCTCCGTAGACCCCTCGAAGATCCGGTTGATCCGCAGGTCCCGGAGGAGCTGTTCGGCGGGGACGGCACGCTCGCCCCGGGCGGCGAGGGAGTCGGCGGTCTCGAAGCCCCGGCCGCCGCGGATCTGAACCAGTTCGTCGGCCATCAGACAGCCCATCTCGGAGCCGTACAGCTTGGCCAGGGCCGCTTCGATCCGGATGTCGTTGCGGTCTTCGTCCGCCATCTGGGAGGCGAGATCGACGACAGCTTCCAGTGCGAAGGTGGTGGCAGCGATGAAGGAGATCTTGGCGCCGACGGCTTCGTGCCGGGCAACCGGCCTGCCCCACTGTTCGCGGACCGCCGACCATTCGCGGGCGATCTTCAGGCACCACTTGCCGGCGCCGACACACATGGCGGGCAGGGACAGCCGTCCCGTATTGAGGGTGGTGAGGGCGATCTTGAGGCCGGCACCTTCGGGACCGATGCGGTTGGCGGCCGGAACCCGGACGCGGTGGAAGCGGGTCACGCCGTTCTCGAGCCCGCGCAGCCCCATAAATGCATTGCGGTTCTCCACGGTGATGCCCGGGGCGTCCGCCTCGACGACGAACGCGGTGATGCCGCCCTTGTGGCCGACCGACTTCGGGACGCGGGCCATGACGACCAGCAGGTCGGCTACGACACCATTGGTCGTCCACAGCTTCACGCCGTCGAGAATGTAGTCGGGACCGTCCGGGACGGCCGAGGTGGCGAGGCGGGCAGGGTCGGAGCCGACATCCGGTTCGGTGAGAAGAAACGCCGAGATGTCGGTGCGGGCGAGCCGCGGAAGGAACGTGTCCTTCTGCTCCTGGCTGCCGAAGAGCTTCAGCGGCTGCGGTACGCCGATGGACTGGTGGGCGGAGAGCAGCGCGCCGATCGCCGGGTTGGCGGAGCCGACCAGGGCGAGCGCCCTGTTGTAGTAGACCTGGGTCAGTCCCAGGCCGCCGTACTTCGGGTCGATCTTCATCCCGAGGGCGCCGAGCTCCTTGAGGCCGTTGATGACCTCGTCGGGGATCTTCGCGTCACGCTCGATCAGAGCGCCGTCGATCTTGGTTTCGCAGAAGTCGCGCAACCTGGCGAGAAACGCCTCGCCGCGCCGGACGTCGTCGGCGGGCGGCATGGGATGCGGATGGATCAGGTCCAGCCGGAAGCGGCCGAGGAAGAGTTCCTTGGCGAAACTGGGCTTGCGCCAGTCCTGCTCGCGTGCGGCTTCGGCCACTTGACGCGCTTCACGCTCGGTGACCTTGGGCGTGTTCTTCGGAGCGGATGGTGCGGACATGAGGAGCTCACCTCGCCGCGTTGTCGGGTGGGCGGACCCGGCCGGTCCGCGCGGAGCGCGCATGCGCGCCTGCCGAGGCATACCAACCGGTGCTACTCGTCCGTATGTACCCGATTCCTGCCGCCCTCACCAGCCCTCGGACGCCGATCGGGTCGCGAGCCACTCCAGTGGCACGTTCAACGGGCGACCTGCGGCCGGGCCTGGGCGAGGGGTAAGCAGGAACGGCCGGAGCCCCCGCACAGTGGGCCCCTCGCACCGCCCTGACCTGCGGTTTCCCTCTGACCAGCATAAACTTTCAGAGCCTCGGCCCGCATCAAACCGTCCCAGCCCGCTTTTAGCCGCTTCAGCACGCCGCCGTTTTCCCGTGGGAAAACCATGGGAAAGCCGGGAACGCGAAGGTGCCCTGACCTGCGGTACCCGTTCCCCTGGGCTCCACCACCACCAGCCGCACCGGCCGCCAAGCTGGCCAAAACCATTCGCGTGGATGGCCAGACCGGGTCATACATCCTTCTGGTTGACGAACCCGAGAGACGCAAGTCCTTCGGTCGCGCACAGGCGGTCTGATGCGCCGCCTACCTCGGTCTGCAGGAGGGACCGTCCCCGCGGGTGCGGGGAGCAGCCGGCCAGCACATCCACGGCCAGATACGGAGCTTGGGGGGCCCGCGCACCTGGGCCAGCCGGATGCGCCCGCCGCTGCACCGGGCCACCCTGGAGGGATGAGCGCGCCGATAGTCGTCCACGGTCTCTCCCCCACCGGCGGGCGCAGTGTCGCCGTCAACGGGCAGATCGTCGGGCTCGCCCACACTGACCGTGACCTCGTCGAATTCCTGCGGCGGGCCGGCCTCGACGACGCCTGGGATCTCCTCGACGACCCGCACTGGACCGAGTGGCGCGGCGGACGGGCCCACCGGTACGAAGCGGCGTGACGTAAGCCCTGCACATCCGGAGGGAGCCAGGGCTGTCCCGCCCGCGCCAGACGGGGCCCAGGGCGTGCTTTAGAAGTAGCGCATGATGTTCAGACACGGCAGCTGTAGATGCGGTCGTGTGACGCGTCGGTGCTGGCCAGCTGGGTGATGGGGCGCCTGCGGGCATGAGTACGGCCACCGTGAT
>NZ_JBEXID010000145.1:0-10325 GCF_040608395.1 Streptomyces sp. NPDC005181 | reverse complement strand
GTACCGCTTCGAGTAGTTGCTTCCCACCTGGCTCTACTTCCTCTGGAACCTCAGGTCCCAGTCTCCAGGTGTCCGTGATCAAGGGGAAGCTTCAGCGGGCGCCTCCCCCGGCTTCACATACGCAGGCGCCCGGCCACTCAGATTGCCCTTCTGCCGCGTTCAGCGCGGCCTGCCCGAAACCGGATCAGCGGCCCCGGTAGTCGCGGGCTGGTCCCAGTGTCGCGTCAATGGTGGTATTTTCTGCGGCCGATTGACCTTGCCCACGACACCTCAGGGGGACCCCGATGACCACTCCGCCGCCGCCCGGCCGGAACCCGTACAGCCACCCCGCCGCGCCGGTCCCCGCCCGCCGCTTGAGCGTCAAGGGCGTCCTCAAGGGAGTCGTCAGCGTCGTCGTGGCCGGCGTCGTCGTGTACGGCGGCTACACGACCTGGTTCGGGGGCGCCGCGACCGCCGACGCGGGTGATTGCCTGCACGCCGCCAACGCGGAGGCCACCGCGGTGATATCCGTCGGCGATCCCGAGTTCGAGATCGTGGCCTGCGGCACCCCCGAAGCCCAGTTCAAGGTCGCCAGCCGTGCCTCCGGCACGGACGGAACCTGCGACAGCCAGTACCAGCGCTACACCCAGGGCGGCGCGGGCCGGGACTTCACCCTCTGCCTCGAACCCCTCAAGTGAGCTCTCACACAACGGGGTGAGGGTCCCCGGCGTGCGGCCGCCGGCGCCGGGAACCTCCACGGTGCCGCGCCGCGCGTCGTCAGGTGCCGCAAGCACGCCGGGCGGTAGTGACGCTCCGTCAAGGCTACGGTATTCTGCGCGGGATGCGCGTCCTTCACATATCCGACATCCACATCGGCCCCTCCGAGGCGTCCAACTCCCGCGGCATCAACGCCAGGGAGTCACTGCGCCGGATGCTCACCGACCTGGAGACTGTCCCGGACGTCGACGCCGTCGTCGTCAGCGGGGACGTCGCCGACGACGGCTCCATGGAGGCGTACACGGCGGCGCGCCGCATCGTGCGGGAGTTCGCCCTCCGCAAGCGGGCCGCCGTGGTCTTCTGCACCGGCAACCACGACGAGCGCGGGGCTTTCGCCAAGGTGCTGGGCAGCGGACACCTCGGCGCCGACGGGAGCGACCTGGCCGCGACGGTGGTCGACTCCCCCGGGAGCGAGCGGGCCGCGGCGAGCGTCATCGGCGGCCACCGCTTCATCACGCTCGACTCACTCGTCCCGGGCAAGGTGTACGGCCGGATCGGCGCGCGCCAGCTCGACTGGCTGCGCGCGGTACTGGCCGTACCCGCGCCCCGCGGGTCCGTGGTGGTCCTCCACCACCCGCCGGTTACCCTCGGCGTCGAGGTCCAGAAGGCCCTGGGGCTGCAGAACGGCTCCGATCTGGCGGACGCCGTACGCGGCACCGATGTGCGGCTCGTCCTCTGCGGCCATTTCCACCTGCAGCTCTTCGGCCACCTGGCGTCGATCCCGGTGTGGGTGACCGCCGGGGTCCTCAGCCGCGTCGACCTCACCGGACCGCCGGGGACCGAGCGGGCCGTTCGCGGGGCCTCGGCGACCCTCGTCGACCTCGACGGTCCCCATGCCCCGCTGTTCCACGTGCTCCACGCACGTGACCCGCGGGCGGGCGAGACGGTGTACGAGCTCGACCGCGAACAGCTCCGCTCGGTCATCGACCGGCGGGGCCCCGGCGCCTGATCAGGGGGCGACGACGACCTTGCTGATCACCGGGAGGTGGTCGGAGGCCGTCGGGTCGGCGTGCACCACGCGGGTGACGAGCGGCTTGACCTCGTCGGTGGTGTAGATGTCGTCGATCCGCTCGGTCGGGCCCTCGGCGGGGAAGGACGCCCCGTCCCCGCGTCCGTGCAGCGAGTGGGCCCACGCGTCGGTGTAGGCGGTCTGCAGCGGCTGGGACTCCGGCGCGGTCGGCACGGCGTTGAAGTCGCCCACCAGGATCGCCGGCTCGGTGTTGCCTATGCGGTCGACGATCTGCGGGGTCTGCTGCAGGCGGTCGGTCTGCGAACTGGCGGCCAGGTGGGTGCAGTAGAAGTGCACCGTCTTGCCGCGGACGTCGAGCGTGGCGTGCAGCAGCCCGCGCTGCTCCTGGCCGGGCGACTTGTACAGCCAGGTGTTGTCCGACTCGGTGATCGGGTAACGGGACAGGATCGCGGTGCCGTACTGGATCCGGTGGCCACCGGGCGCCGGCGGCTCGTTGTCGATGTTGGCGCCGAACACCACGTGGTAGCCCAGCATCGCGGCCAGCTCGGCGGGCTGGTCCGCCCAATTGCTGCGGCCGGAGTAGTGGTTGTCGAGCTCCTGCAGCCCGACCACGTCGGCGCCGCTCCTGCGGACGACGTCCGCGATCCGCTGGAGGTCGAGCACGTCGTCGGTGCCCTGGGCGTGGTGGATGTTGAACGTCATCACATCCAGCACCCGGGCGCCTCGGCCCTCGGACTCGGTGGCGGCCGAGGCATGGCCGATCCCGGTGGCGGTGAGCGCGACGACGGCGGCGAGTACGGACAGTGTCCGACGCAGCATGGCTGATCCTCCTGGGGGCGGTTCTGGAAACGATCACGATCGTCGCCGCGTCCCCTGGCGGACGGATGGCCTGCAGATGAAGAACGGCGCCCATCCCGATGTCGGGGCCGGACGCCCGGCAACCGGGAGCCGGCGTGCCCTCGTCGGGCTCGACGCGGCTGTTGGGAAGGCATTCGCCGTCAGGTCGGCCCGGCGTCGCCCGATGACCACGATCACCGGCGACTGTACGGCCCATGCATCTCCGTCACTTCGCCGTCATCGGCGCGGCAGCCATCCTCGGTGTGACCTCACTCGTCACGGCCGCGGACGCCAGCGACCGCCACCACACGCCCGTTGGGATGAACCAGATCCAGCTGTTGGGCACGCACAACAGCTACCACCGCGAACTGTCCTTCGCGGAGAAGAAGATCCAGGGCGAGTCCGACCCCGACAACCTGTGGTACTCGCACCCGACCCTCCCGGTGCAGCTCGGCCAGGAGCCGGTGCGCCAGCTCGAGCTCGACGTGATGCCCGACAGCGACCAGGGCGGCCTCTACACCAAGCCGCTGATCCGGCAGCAGGCCGGACTCCCCCCGCTCGCGGACCCCGACCTGGCGGGCCCCGGCCTGAAGGTCATGCACTGGGCCGACCACGACTACAACACCACGTGCTCGACGCTGGTGAAGTGCCTGCGGCAGGTGAAGACCTGGTCGGACGCGAACCCGGACCACGTGCCGGTCCCGATCCTGCTGGAGCTGAAGTCGACCGACCCGGAGATGGAGGCGCAGGGCGGCCCCAAGAGCCCGCCGTGGGACGCCAAGCAGTTCGACCGGCTCGACGCCGAGATCCGCTCCATCTTCGGCGCCGACGACCTCATCACGCCCGACACGATCCGCCGCCCCGGCCTGACCCTGGAGCAGTCCGTGCTGCGCCACGGCTGGCCGAGCCTGGACCGCTCGCGCGGCAAGGTCATGTTCCTGATGGACAACAAGGACACCACGCTGCAGGCCCCGTACCTCGCGGGCCGGCCGAGCCTGGAGGGCCGCGTGCTGTTCACCGACTCCGCCCCGGGCCGCCCGGACGCCGCGTTCCTGGAGGAGAACGACCCGACCGGCGCGAACACCGCGAAGATCCAGGACTGGGTCCGCAAGGGCTACTTCGTCCGCACCCGCAGCGACGTGCCCTTCGGCGCCGCCAAGACCGGTGACACGACCCAGCTCAAGGCCGCCCTGGCCAGCGGCGCGCAGATCGTCAGCACCGACTTCCCCGTGCCCGGCCTCGCCGCCCGCTACGGCAGCGACTACGTCGCCCAGCTCCCGGGCGGCGGCCCCGCCCGCTGCAACCCGGTGATCGCCCCGAAGTCCTGCCGCTCCGTCGCGGGCTGACGTCGCGCGCCGACCGACAACGTTGCGAAGGGGGCCGGACGCCACGCGTCCGGCCCCCTTCGCATGGGCTCCTGGCACTCGGTTTGCCGCGCCGGTCACTGGCCTCCCCGCGGGCACACCGCGAGTGCCACCCGGTCGCAGAACCAGTACAGGCTGACGAGCACGATGGGCGCGGTCGTCGCTGGCATGGCCCAACAGTGCGCGGGGGTCCGGCGCAGCAGCGTCAGCAGCGGGAACGTCACCGCGATGATGCCCAACTGCACGGCCTCGATGCCGACGTTGAAGCTGAGCAGCGACAGCAGCAGTTCCCAGGACCAGCTCTCGTCGATGCCGAGTGCTCCCGCGAAGCCCAGGCCGTGGACGAGGCCGAACAGGAAGACGACCGGGAGCCGCCACCGTCCGCTGCCCTCACGGTCGCACAGGAAGAAGCCCGCGATCGCCACGACGGCGATGGAGGCCGCGATGACCGGCTCCACCACCGATCCGGGCACGTTCACGACGCCCATGGCGGCCAGCAGGAAGGTGGCGCTGTGCGCGGCGGTGAAGGCGGTCGCCGCGAGGACGACGTCGCGCAGGCCGCGGGCGCCGATGAGCAGCGAGAGCAGGAAGAGGATGTGGTCCAGGCCGAACAGCAGGTGTTCCATGCCGAGCAGGAAGAACTCCGCGATCTGGTGGGACTCGTGGTGTCCGGTGGTCTTCAGGGTCGGTGCGGCGGCCGTCAGCACCTGGGAGCCCCGCTGCCCGTCGATGTCGTAGTGGACGATCGTCTCCGTGCTGTGGACGAAGCTCTCGGCGTCGGGGAACAGGGCGCTGGAGATCGTGTACGTGCCGTCGGCGCCGCCGGGGCAGTCGTAGGCCAGGGTGAGCACGGCGAACGGCCGGGTGCCGCGGGTGTGGACGTCCGCGTCCCAGCCTGGGCGGGGTGTGCAGGCGGTGCCGTCGTGGGTGAGGGCGAAGCGCCCGGCGACGTACTCGGTCACCGCGTCGGCGTTGATCTTGAGCTGGCGCAGCTGCTCGGCGCGGCCCTTCGCCCCGTACGCCTCCTCGTACAGCCAGGCCGACTTCATGAGCAGGTCGTACTCGAGGTCGAGTCTCGCCTCGACATGGCCTCCGGTGCCCTCCACCTCGACGTACGCGGTCGAGGTCGCGTCGTGCGCCGCGGCCGGGGCCGGGCGGGCGATGCCTGCGGCGAGCACGGCCAGGAGCGCCGCGACGACGGTGAGGAGCGCGGCGGGCAGCCGGGGCGGCCGGCGAGAGGGCAGGGGCATCGGCGGGTGCGAGGAGGCGGAACGCATGGAGGTCTCGGTTCTCGTTGTGTCGGGGGGGCGGACGGCGGCGAGCCCGCCGCCCCGGACGGGTCGGGTCCGGGACGGCGGGCAGGAGTGCCGGGCGGGTGCTACCGGCCGGTCAGCCGGTCACCCCCGGTCGGGGGACGACGTGAACCACGGGTACACGGGCACGTGCGGTCCCCAGGGGCCCGAATGGCCGTGGGCGTCCTTGGTCACGAAGACACTCGGCTCGGAGGCGGTCACGCCGCCGCCGGTGGAGCGCACCGTCACGAACCACGCGTGGGTCGTGCCCGGCTTGAGGTCCCGCCAGGTCACCGAGGCGACCTCGCCGGAGCCGGCCTTCGCCTTGCCGATGACGCTCACGGGGTCGTAGAGCGCCAGCGAGTCGGTCTTGAAGGTCGTCTTGCGGCTGCTGAGGTCGATCGGCAGCACCATGTTGTCCTCGGTGCCGTCGTACCGGTGGTTGGTGTCGTACTCGGTGGCGCCGAACTCGTCGAGCAGCGGCGAGTAGGTGTCCACGGTCAGCTCGGAGCGCTTGACGTTGAACTGGAGCATCCGGAAGAAGCTCGCGCCGAACTGGAGCTGGTCGTCGGGCTTGTAGCCGCCGATCTCGGTGAGCCCGAGCCGGTCCGCGGACACCGTGTAGAACTGATAGTCCGCCAGCAGCTCGACGACGTCGTGCGCGACCTCGCCGACCTTGGGCTTCACGTTGGTGCCGACGCCGTGCTCGTGACCGGCGAGGATCAGGAACACGTTCGGGTTGTCCTGGACCACGGTCTTGTACAGCATCGAGCCGTCGGGCACGGAGAACGGGGCGCCGCGTCCGTTGGGGTTGCTGCTCGGCGCGAGGTAGTCGTGCGAGAGCAGGATGCCGTTGCGGTCGGGGAAGCGCTTGAAGACGGAGTCGGCCCATTCGGCCTCCTCGCGCGTCACCCCGTACGACAGGCCGACCACGACGAAGTCGAGGCCGCCGGCGGAGAACAGGTCGTAGTGGTTCTGGTTGTCGCCCTCGCGCCACGGGCCGCCGTACTCGGCGTGCTTCCAGCCCTCGGAGAGCGCCTGGTAGCGGTCGGGGCCGTAGTACTTGTTGTAGATCGCGCCCGGGCCGTTCTCGGTGCCCGACTGGTTGTCGTGGTTGCCCGCGATGACGCCGTTGGGCACTCCGGCGTCGTCCAGGATCTTCTGCTGCTTCGAGGCCAGCACCAGCTCGCCGGTGATCTGCCGCTGAGTGGCCTCGTCGGCGGGCTTGCGGATGTTGTTCTCGATGAGGTCGCCGGTGTGGGCGACGTAGGCGATCTTGCGCTTGTCCTTGTTGTCGGCGATCCAGCGGGAGACGTCGCCGTAGGCCTTCTCCCAGACGGCGCGCTCCTCGGGCGTCTCCTGTTCGACCGCGCCCTCGGAGAGGTACTGCGTGTCGGTGTAGTGGACGATCGAGAAGTCGTACGAGTCGGGGTCGGCGAACGTGTTCGGGTCACCGGCGTCGATGTCGTCGGCGAACGGGTCCTCGCCGGTCACCATGACGTGGATCTCCTTGCCGTCGACGTACTTCCGGTCGACGACGGCGGTCAGGCGGGTCTGGCCCTCGACGGCGCCGCGGGCGCTGGTCAGGACGTCCCAGGTCTCCGTCTTGGTGTTCCACACGCGCAGCGCGGCGAGCCGTTCGGGGTCGATGGTTCCCTCCCAGCGCAGCACGGGGGCGTCGACGTGGCCCTTCACCCGGACGTCGAAGCGCTGGAAGGTGACGTCCGCGCCGGCGGGCGCGTCAAGCGTCCTGCCGTCGGCAAGGGCGAGGCCGGAGGCCTTGACCTTCTTCTCGCCCTTGACCTTGAGCGTGGTGGGAACGGCTGTGACCGTGCCCTGGTACACGTCGTCCGGGGTGAGGATCTCGGTCTCGGAGAACGTCGCGCTCACCTCGCCGCCGTCGGGCTCGGCCACCTTCGCCGACAGCTTCACGCTGCTGCCCGCGTCAGTCGTGCCGGACTTCGGGGTGAGGTCGGCGGGGGCGTCGGGGATGCCGGCGGAAGTGAACTTCACCTCGCTGGTGCCGCTGTTGCCGAGGCCGTCGGTGCCGGACACCGTCAGCGTGTGCTCACCGGCGGACAGGCCGGGGCCCACCGGGGTGCCGAGCTGCACCGGCTTGCCGTCGAGCTTGACGTCCGGGCCGTTCACGACGCCGGAGAGGTCCTCCAGCCGGACGTCGAGGACGACCGACGCGGTGATCTTCCGTCCGGCGGCGGGGACGCTGGAAGCCACCGCGGGCGCGGAGTTGTCGGTGACCAGGAAGCGGGTCGCGGTCTTGCCGGTCGTCGACGTCGCGGCCAGGGTGTGCTTGCCGTCGGCGATCTTCGCGGTGTCGAGGTCGGCGTGCAGGCCCTGGGCCGGGCCGTCGACGAAGAACTCGAGGTCGATCTCGGTCAGCGGGTTGACGTTGTCGCTGCAGTTACCGTCGCCGAGGCTGTACGAGCCCTTGAGCATCCGGCCCGCGGCGGTGCCGCCCGCCGGGGTGAGGGTGATGTCGGAGACGGCGAAGTCGTCGTGGTTGTCGCCGCACGAGGTCGGATAGGTGCCGGTGACGAAGTCGACCGTGTTCCAGCCGGGCACGAGCCACTCGTTGGGGAAGGCCAGGTCGACGTGCTGGCTGACGAAGTCGCCGTCGAGCACGTGCTTCTGGCCGTTCACCAGGATGTGGTTCTGGTAGCGGGCCTCGATCGAGTTGGTGCCCACGGTGAAGCCGAGGATCGCACTGCCCGACCCGAGGGTCGGCGAGACGTGCACGGCGGGCGCGTCGATCGTCCAGTGCAGCTCCACCTCGCGCAGGCGGGTGTCGCTGTTGCCGCAGCTGCCGTCGCCCATGGCGTACGAGTCGGCGATGTCGCGGCCGGTGACGGTGCCGCCGTCGAGGGTCAGCGCGAGGTGCGAGATGTCGAAGTCGTCGCGGTTGTTGCCGCAGCTCTCCTTGTACGGGCTGGTGACCACCGTGACGGTGTTGTCGCCGGGCACAAGGAAGCGCGCCGGGATCGCGATGTCGACCCGCTGGCTCACCCAGGTGCCGCCCAGGTCGATGCGCTTGCCGTTGACGAGCAGGTGGTTGTCGTACTTGTCGTCGATCGAGTTCGACCCGACGTCGAAGGAGAAGGTCGCCGCGCCGTTGCCGAGGTGCGCGGCGGTGACGGGCTCCTTGCCGTCCACGGTCAGCGTGGTGGTGTCGCCCTCGGCGCCCGCGGGGAAGTTCGCGAACACCGACTGGCGGCCCTTGACCAGCGTGCCGTCCTTGGGCAGCAGGTGGGGGGCGCCAGCCGGGGCGTTGTTGACCGTCACCGTGTTCTTGACGGTCTTGCCCGAGGCGGTCGTCGCCGTGAGGGCGTGCTCGCCGTTGGCGAGCTTCGTGGTGTCCAGATCGGCGCGCAGGCCCGTGGTGCCCTGCGGGTCGCCCAGGACGAAGAAGCTCAGCGTGGCCTTCGTCAGCAGCGTGGTGTTGGTGCCGCAGCTGCCGTCGCCGAAGGAGTACGTGTACTCGTTCTCCTCGCCGTCCGCGACCTCGCCGAGCAGGTCCAGGCTGATGTCGGAGAGCACGAAGTCGTCGAAGTTGCTGCCGCACGAGCTGTCGACCGCGCCGGCGAAGATCTCGATCTCGTTCTCGCCCTTGACCAGCTGCCCGTTCGGGATCTCGATCGTGCCCCGCTCGTTGACGAGGTCGGCGATGTCCACCCGGTACGCGCCGTTGACCAGCACGTAGTTGTGGTAACGGGACTCCGTCGAGTTCGAGCCGACGTCGAAGCTGAGCCGGGAGACCCCGACCGTCCGCTCGGCGTCGACGGCCTTCCCGTCGACTGCCAGACGCGTGACGGAGTCACCGGCCAGGGTCGGCGTGGCGACGGCCTTCTCCGTGCCCTCCAGATACGCGCCGTCGCCGGGGGTGAGCTTCGGCAGACTCGTGGGGTTCGCCGGCTGGTTGTGCCCCGGTGGGTGCGGGTGCTTGTCGGAGCCGGGCGCGTGCGCGTCGGCGTACGCCGCCGTCAGGCTCCTCCTCGACGCGGACCCCGAGCTCGACCAGAGCTTCGGCGAGTGAGGGGTCCCAGGGGGAGGACGCGGGCGTGCCCGTGAGGGATGCCGCGCCGTCGCGGGCGGCGGCACGGTAGTCGGCGGCCGTGTAGCGCCAGGGAGTCCACGGGACGCGGGTCAGCAGAGCGGCGGCGATGCGCAGGCCGCCCCAGTCGAAGTCGCCGTGGTAGCGCAGGCTCGCCCCGCTGCCCGCCAGGCGGCGCAGGAGGGCGAGGGCGGCAGCGGAGGGCTGGCCCTGGAGGCACACCCGTGGTGGGCAGCGCGCTCCGTGGGCATCGGAGGCCGCCGCAAGGACCGCGGGGTTCTCGCAGACGTACACCGTGGCCGACGGGGTGACCGGACGTCCCTTCCCCGCGAGTTGGCGGAGCGTCAGGACGGCCGGCTCGCCGCTCGGACAACCAGTCCAGCGCCGGGGTGCCGCGCAGGCCGAGTGTGAGGACGGTGGAGGACAGCTCGTCGCGCAGCAGCCCGGCCGCGCCCATGCCTCGCGCCGCCACTGGGTCCCGGAGCCCTCGGGGAAGCCGGTCAGGGCGCGGATGCCGGAGAGGGTAAGGGTGGCCAGCGGTGTTCCGTCGTCGAGGGCGTGCGCCGAGCCCAGAACGCGGGCGGCGAAGGCGCACCATGTTCCGGCTGGCCGACGGCCGCACCGGCGCTACGAGCGTCCACCGGTTCGGATCCCTCGCCGTGCGCTGGGCGGTCAGCAATCGCGCCGGTTTACGGGATCGCCCGGACAACGTCTTCGGCCCCGCCGCCGGTGCTCAGAACGAGAGTGCCTTTCACGGCACGGTCGCCGACGTAGCCCACCAATTCCTCGCACTTCCCCGACAGCGCCTCGTTGATCTGGGCGAGCCCAGATCCGGCAAGTCCGTACTCGCGGCACGCCTGCAGCTCGACCTCCTCGACGATCGGCGCAGCGCGCAGCCGGTACCAGTCCTTCTCTCCGTGAGGACCTGGGACCCCGATGGCGACCACCTAGTGTCCTGCGTCGTAGATTCGTTGAGTAAGTAGACTGTCTTCATGGCGAAGATGGGGCGGCCGATGGCCGAGCTGGCGTTGACCGATGAC
>NZ_JBEXID010000144.1:0-10434 GCF_040608395.1 Streptomyces sp. NPDC005181 | reverse complement strand
GCATGATCATGCGGACCGGCGACGGCTCCCGGGCCGGCTCCTCTCCCTTGAGGAACCGGTCGAAGAACGCTTCCAGTTCGGGCCGGCAGTCCTCATACATGTATGAGCTGTAAGCGGCGTCCAGGACCAGCAGTTGTTTGAAGGGCGACGACAGCTGTGAGAACGCTTCGAAACCGGCGCGCGAGTGAATCATCAAGGTCTGGCTCACCGCCGTGAGGACGGGGATGTCGATGCCGGCGAAATCAGCCGACAGGAGTCCCTCTCCCGCGTAGTAATCGTCGTCCCACGGATGGCTGGCCAACTCATCAATAAAGTCTACGGCGTCAGCATTCCGGCCTCTTGCCTTGCCCACCATCCCCTCCCACCACCAGCGGCGGTAGTTCTTGAGGAAGATACCGCCCGGATACGCCAGGTCGCGATAGGCGTCCGAGTCCGATGAAAGGGGAGCAATCGCTTTGAGAGCGGGCGGCTGCAGAGCAGCGACGTTCCACTGGATCGTTGCGTTGTACGAGCCGCCGTAGAGTCCGACGCTGCCGTTGCTCCAGGACTGTTCGGCAGCCCATTGGATGGCGTCGTAGTAGTCGAGTGCTTCCTGCTTCGAGAACGGATTCAGCGTTCCCGGCGTGTTGCCCACTCCGCGGCCGTCCACTCGGACGACGACATACCCACGCGGTACCCACGTGCTGGCGTTTGCGCTGACCGCGTTTTCCGAGTACCGGAAATACGAGGAGATGCCGTCGGTGCTCTTCTCGAACCAGGCGGCTTCCTTCTCCTCACTCGCAGCGTGGTCTGCCTCACTGAAGACCGACCCCGTCTCGAACGCTCTACCGTAGATCCCCAGCCGCATGAGGACCGGGTAGGAACCGGCCTCCAGGGGGCGGAAGACGTCTGCCAGGAGATAGCTCCCGTCGCGGGTGGGGATCTTGACATCCCGGAAGAGCTTGATGCCCGCAAGAGCACGCCGCAGGTGGTTGCGTGCCTCAGCAGATCCTCGGAAACGGAGCCCGAGCTCGCTGAATACCGCGCGGACGGCGTCCGACGTCGCGAAGGACTCCGCGTCGCGCTCGAACGAAATGTCTTCGGCATGGAGGCTGACCACGTCGCGGACGGTCTTGTCGATCGTCACGCCGCTGTGTAGGTCTGCCTCCCGCCCCAGGCTCTGCACGAAGCGCGCACGATTGACTGTTCCCGGGAGCGTGGGATCCGGATCCCCCGCCGCGGCGCTGTCACGCAGACTCGCCAGCGTCAGATGCGCAGCCGCAGCCGCGGTGCCGATGACCAGGTTGTTGATGAAGAAGGTCACCGTCTCGCCGGCCTGATAGAAGAACCTCCCCGCCTCGTCGGTCACGCCCTCATGGGTAGACGTCCGATAGCCCAGGCCCACGAAGGGCCCGTCACGGAAGTCACCGGTCAGCGACCCATCAGAAGGTGTTGACTGCGATGCACTCATTATTTCTCTCCGCGCATTACTTGGCTGATCGGGTGGGACGGCGGCTGTTCAGAGACCATCGATCACGGTGATCGCATGGAATACGGTGGGCGGTGCGGTGAAGAAGGGCGCCACCGCGGTGGAGAACTTGGTGAACCCCTCGGTCTTCACAAACACATCGGTGTGGTACTCCATCGACTGCCACAGGACAAGGAGCAGGAACACGCCTTCCCGGTCAACGGCGCGGAGCAGTTTTAGGTCCAAACAACCGTCGGCCTCTTCGAGGATCGGCAACTGCGATCGGAAAACGGACTCGAAGTCGTCTTCACTGCCCTGCGCGACCGAAAGCTGGACAACTTCCCAGACAGCCATGTTTCTCCGCCCTGTGTTCAGTCTTCTTCGCGGGCCGCAGGCGGCCCGCGAAGACTATTCGCCTTGTCATGCCATGGAGTTGACACATTCTGCTGGGATCCGCCGCGAGAATTACTTCTTCGGCGGCAGCGTCATCGGGAGATTATGCTTCACCTGATGGAGCGTGAACACCCAGCCGTCCTCGGTCCTGAGCAGGTGGGAGTCATAGCGGCCGATCATGGTGAGTGCCAGCCCCCCGTGCACCATGTTGAATCCGAAGGGCCAGCCGTTGTCGGGTTCCGGCCGGGCGTCGGCATTGGACTCCACTACCACAAACTGGGCGCGCATTCGCGCCGTGTCCCCGGTGATTTCCACGATGTGATCGGTGGTCAGGTAATGCATGCCGCGCCCGGCAGGCAGGGAGCTGTTCTGCATCATGGCGCGGATAGTGGCGCGGCCGATCACGTCCGCGCCGTGTGCGATGTACTCATCTCGGCCATGCCGGCTGAATATCTGGAATTCCCCATCCGGGGCGAACAGTTCCGCGAGGGCTTCTCCGTCACGTTCTTCGAGTGCCTGCCCATACCGTGCAAGAAGTTCGGTGATTTCATGCCTGTCACTCATGGAGAGACCCTTCTGTGGTCGAGCTTGGTGGCGTTGCTGTCGTCTGAAAGGGAGGGGATCGCCGTGTTGTCTGACCGGGGCGGATGGAACCCCGGACGTGTCACTCAAGGACGCGGATCGGCGTGCCGGCGGCAAACGCGGCGATGTCCTCGACGGCCTCTTTGTAGAAGGTCTCGTAGTTGCCTTCCGTCACGTAGCCGATGTGCGGGGTGACGACGGCGTTGTC
Organism: Streptomyces sp. NPDC005181; assembly: GCF_040608395.1. Classification (NCBI taxonomy): domain Bacteria; kingdom Bacillati; phylum Actinomycetota; class Actinomycetes; order Kitasatosporales; family Streptomycetaceae; genus Streptomyces; species Streptomyces sp. NPDC005181. Next base: position 7,804 of record NZ_JBEXID010000144.1, on the reverse strand, counting down.
CAGGCTTCGCAGTACGTGGTGTGCCGGCAGGGGCTCGATGTCGAACACGTCGAGCGCTGCACCGCCGATCCGTCGCGCCTGCAAGGCGCCGACCAGTGCGTCTTCGTCCACGATGGGGCCTCGCGAGGTGTTGACCAGTAGAGCCGTCGGCTTCATGGAGGAAATTTCGGTCGCTCCGACGAGGCCGCGGGTGCGGTCGCTGAGAATCATGTGGATCGACAGCACATCGGAGCTGGTGAACAGCTCCTGCTTGGACACGGCGGTCACACCGTGTTCCGCGGCCTTCTCGGCTGTGAGGTTCTGGCTCCAGGCGACTGTCTTCATGCCGAACGCCTGGCCCACCCGGGCCACCCTGGATCCGATCCTGCCGAGTCCCAGCAAACCGAGCGTCTTGCCCTCCAGGTCGGAGCCGACGCTCAGCTGCCACCCGCCTTCGTGTACCAGCCGCGTTTCGCCGGGAATGTTCTTGGCCGCAGCGAGGATCAGAGCCCAGGTGAGCTCCGGCGCGGCCGAGAAGCGGGGGTAGTCCGTACCGCACACCACGATGCCCTGTGCGTGGGCGGCCGGGATGTCGATGGCGGCGTTGCCCATCCCGGTGGTGACGAGCAGCTTCAGCTGACTGAGTCGACGCAGTACATCGGCCGGGAACGCTGTGCGCTCTCGCATCGCCACCACCACATCGAAATCGGCTAGCTGCGCTACAACTTTGTCCGCGCCAGGAAGAGGCCCGTGGAATACCTCAACGTGAGCTTTCAGGGAATCCCAGTCGGCAAACTTCCTTGCCACGTGCTGGTAATCGTCAAGCACCGCGATGCGCATGTTATTCATTCCGTCCAATGCCTCCGTCGAATGTCAGGATCCTGAAGCAGTCAGCGGGAGAAAACCTTTTCCCTGCCAGGCCTGTCGCCTCGTGCGTGCGATTAATTCAGGACAATTCCATGCCCTAGGGGTGGAGAGCCACTCGAGGCGGCGCATGGCCAGTCGAACGCCCGCCCCGTGTGTCGATCCCGCAAAGCGGGGTCGGCGTCGACTGCCCCTGGCAGTCCCCTGTTTCGGACGGCCAAGTGATCTCCTCCGATGACCAGGCAAAGCCCGGGCCCGCATTGCTGATAGAGGTCTATCACTTGTGCTTCGACGAGGCAAGTGATAGACCAGTATCAGTTAGCTGCCGGGCCATCCGACGGGGCGGCGAGACGGCAACGTTGATCTACGACTGCGCGTGCCACGAACATCACAACGCCCGCACGGCTGGACGTATCGGGCAAAGTTCAACGCGGAAGGATCTGGAAATGACGATCACCCCTGAGGGGATCAAGGCAGAGGCTCAGGTGCGGGAACGGGCCCGCAAGAGGGCGGCATCGCTGAGCTACTCCACTGGTTTCGGCAACGAGCACAGCAGTGAGGCCCTGGCGGGGACGCTGCCGGAGGGACGCAACAACCCTCAGCGCCCTGCACACGGCCTGTACACGGAGCTGCTGTCCGGCACGGCGTTCACCGAACTCCGGCCGATCACTCGCCGGACCTGGCTCTACCGCATCCGTCCGTCGATCGTGCACCCGCCTTTCAACCGCATCGATCATCCGACCCTGCTCACGCCGCCGTTCACGGAGGTTCCCGTAGAGCCGAGGCTGCTGTTCTGGGCGCCGAGGCCGGCGCCTGCGGCAGGAACCGATTTCGTCTCGGGCCTGTGGACCGTGGGCGGCAACGGTGATCCCACCCTGCGTAGCGGCATGGCGATCCACCTCTACACGGCCGACACGTCCATGACCGATCGCGTGTTCAGCAATGCTGACGGCGAATTGCTGATCATGCCCGAGCTGGGCGGTCTGCTAATCCACACCGAACTCGGTCTGCTGAGCGTGGAGCCCGGCTCGGTCGCCCTGATACCCCGTGGCATCAAGTTCCGCGTCGAGATCCTGGGCGCCGCCGGCCAGGAAGACGCCCCGGCGTTCGTCCGCGGGTACGTGTGCGAGAACTTCGGCACGCCGTTCGCCCTCCCGGAACTCGGCCTCATCGGCGCCACGGGACTGGCGAACGCCCGCGATTTCCGCGCCCCCGTTGCCGCCTACGACGATGAAGAGCGGCCGTTCGAGGTGATCCACAAGGTCGCCGGAAATCTCTGGAGCGCCACCTACGACCACTCTCCGCTGGACGTCGTGGCGTGGCACGGGAACAGCGTCCCCTACGTCTACAAGCTCCGTGACTTCCAGGCCCTGGGCACGGTCAGCTTCGACCACCCGGATCCTTCGATGCTGACGGCGCTCACTTCGGTGACCAGCACACCGGGCCTGCCCAACATCGACTTCCTCATCGTGCCTTCCGTATGGTCGGTTGCAGAGAACACCTTCCGGCCCCCGTGGTACCACCGCAACGTGAGCACTGAGTGGGTCGGCGTGATCGAGGAGGCGCCGAATCCGGGCGGCTACCTGCAGGGCATAAGCACGCTGACCAACATGATGACCTCGCACGGGATGGGAGAACCCGTCTGGGAGGCTGCCACTCAGGCCGACCTCGTGCCGGAGAAGTCCGAGGGGATGATGGTCATGGTGGAGACGCAGTGGCCGATTGTGGTCACGGCGCAGGCAGCTCAGGCGGTCGGCTCCCCCGACGGTGAGGTGCTGCGCAGCGAGGCAAACCTCCCGAGCAATTTCCGTTACTGACACCCTGAGCCAGCACGGTGCCTCAAGCGGCGGCCCGGCGCACAGTTCCTCCCTCCCATTCCCGGACAGGGGAACGGCGGCGTCGAGGCCGCGGCTTCGGTGTGGCACTCTGCTAATCTGTCAGTCATGTCTGGGCTAAGTGATTCGTCAAATATCCCTGGGGTAAAGCAGCCGACGCTGCGCCGTGACGCATCCCGGAACGCTCGGCGCATTCTTGATGCCGGTCGCGCGGTACTTAGAGAGAACCCGCACGCTTCCGCAGACGATATCGCCAGAACAGCAGGTCTCGGAATCGCCACTCTTTATCGTCGATTCCCGACTCGGGACGACCTGGTGCGAGGCGTTATCTGGGATATTTTCGCGACGGATGTCGCACCGGCTCTGACAAGGGCAGAGAGCGAACCAGACCCGCGCACAGGGCTACGCATTGCTTTTGAGGCGGCTATGAGGACCTCCGCTCACGAGCGGATTGCTTTTCCAGTAGGGATGACACTGGAAATAGCACAGTCGTTTCTCGGCCCGGTAAGCCGATTGGTCCAGCGCGGCCAGGAGCAGAGTTCCCTGCGACCCGACCTTGACCCAGAGAAAGATACGTTGCGCCTCCTTCTGATGCTCCTGAGCGTACTTCCCACGTTCAGCCAGCAAAGCGAAGGATGGAACCGCTACCTAGAACTCGTGATGGAGGCACTGACCCTCACCCCCAGGGAGCCCCTTCCACCGGCTGAAGCCATTGTCGATCCATTCCAGCGTGCATGAGAAGGTGTGTCATTGAGCGGGGGCTCGCGCGACAGCCATCTTTCTGCTTGTCCGGCCCGGCCGATAATGAACCACCATCGAGCCCAGAGACGGCGTGCACGGGCTCCCGCTGGCTTCGGCCCCAAGGTGTTCGCCGTGTCTGGCAGGGCTGCTTCCCCTCAGGCGCTGTCGTCACCTGACGGCGGTCATGACAAGTTCCCCCAGGGGCGGGTTATCGCCCTACTGACGGCCTCGGGATTCCTCATGTGCGGCCAGATATCTCCCCGCTCGCTTTGGACGCAACCCGCTCGGCGAGGCTCGGGCGGGTGAAGAACAGCAGGCCCGCGCCGCGGTCGAGCTGGCCGGCTGCGACCATCACACGGTGGCCGTACGAACTCGGCGACGGACCGACCATCCAGCGCCGCAAGACTATTCTGTGGTGCGCCTGGCTGGCCTGGTCCCGCTTCCGCGTCGTGATGCCGATCTGGACAAGACACTTCGGACGATCACCTCGCGTCTGGACGTGACGTTCCGCCGCATTGCCGGGGTGCCGGCCTAACTGATGGTTTCAGAATGAGGTTCGGAGTCGTCTCAAGCAGATGATGCTGCACGCGAGTTGGAGTAGACCCAGGTGAAGGTCGGCGCGTATCTCGTAGCGGATTCTGAGTCGCTTGGGGGAGACGATCGCCCGGGACGAGGGCGGCAGCCCGCCGTCAGCGGCGGTGCGCCAGCGCAGGCGGCCTGCCGCGTCGCGGTAGTAGTTCTGCACCACGATCTGCCGCAGAGCCTGGCCCCGGGGCCCGAATGCGCGGTCTGCCCCGTGCCGGTAGAGATGCTCCAGCAGCCGGCAGGCGTCCTCGCCGGTGGTGTTGATCCTGGTCTTGGGCCGGGTGGGGTTCTTGCCCAGGCGGACCGGACGGCCGGAGTGGCGTCCCCACTCCTCGCCGGCCAGGCCGGTCAGCAGGTGCGGGGCGGTGCCCGCGATTTCTCCAGCGCGGCGCGCACCGCCTCGGTGATCAACTCCAGCGGGTCAGGTCGCGCACCGCGGCCAGAACATCGGTGGAATCGGTGCGCTGCGTGCCGCGTTCGCGTATCAGCCCGGCGTCTTTCAGGCGGGCCAGTGCGAGGTCGAGCAGGCGGTCGGCACGGTCGTCCTGGGCGAGGCGGTCACGGAAGTCGGCCAGCACACTGTGATGGAAGCCGGGATCGTCCAGCTCCATGGCCAGGGCATATTTGAAGTCGATCCGGCAGCGGACCGCCTCCGCGGCCTGCCGGTCCGACAGATCCAGCAGGAACTGCAGGACACACACGGTGGCGAGCTGCGCGGGCGAAACACCGGGCCTGCCATCACGCGGATACCACATGGTGAAGTCCTCGTCGTGCCACAAGCCGTCCAGCCGGTCTCTCACCCACATCGCCGTAGTCCCGCCCGGGTTGCTCGCCCGCGCAACCCGCGCGGTCAGGGACGGGATCTGCTCACCGGAACGGGGTCGGACGGACAACGGTCACCTCAACTACTGTGTCGGCCTTCGAGGTTGCCCCAAGCACGCCCGTCGATCATGCTGCCGTACCGGGAAACACCAAGATCCCCGACAGAGTCAAGCCAGAGCGGTCTTCCGCTTCTCGGGTTGTCCTCGAGCAGGACGGCGCGTGGTTCTTCGCCGAGCGCAGTGATTGTCGACTGGACCGAGACGCGGTCGTCAACTGCCTGATTCAGTCGAGTTTTTTCACCACGGCTTCGAACTGCCTGACCAGAGCGGGCAGGGACCGTCCGTCGAGTTGGTCGACGACCCGCTTGCGGGCACTTGCGAGATGAACGGGGTAAGCAGCCCGGAGACGTTTGAGCCCCTCCGGGGTCAGCGAGGCCACATGGCCCCGGCCGTCGCCTTCATGGCGCCGCTTGACCACCTGCCCCCGAGCTTGAAGCGTCTCCACGATCCGGGTGATCCGACTCGCCGACAGGGCGCAGGCCGCGGCGAGGTCCGTCATCCGCCGCTCCTGGTTCTCAGCCTCGGAGAGGTTCACGAGGACGATGTAATCGGTCAGCGACAGGCCCGTGGTCCGCAGCAGGTCTTCGTCCAGCGAGCGCGGGAGCGCGATTAGGACGCGCATCAGGGCGCGCCAGAAACGTTCTTCGTCGACATTCAGCGGATCAGCATCACTCACGCTTGTAATTTACTTGCCCAGTCAAGCGAGTTCAAGAGTGATCAGATGTCAGGTTCCCGTCCTGTGGCGCCGTACAGAGCCGACTGCGACGCACGCAGCCTGGAACTGATGCCCCGGGCCTTCGCCGGACACCGCGAAGGCCTCACCTGGGACGACGTCCTCGACAACATCCCGCTCCGCTGGCTGACGAACACGGCGATTTCTGCATCCGGTGTCTACTGGGAGAGCAAGCTCTCCCCCTTCGCTGTGAAGGTGCGACCGTTGCCGTCAGCGTCTTCCCCGGCGAGCTCTATCTTGACTCTGGCGGGGATCTTGCAGTCGTCGAGGTCAGCCGCTGACGGCCCGCCGAGACTTCAGTCGAGGGATCCCGTGCTGGTCCAGGAAGTCCTGGAAGGCGGTCGGCGGCCGGGGCGGGGGTGCTTCGCCGGTCGGCGGCAGGCCGCTGAGGCGTTCGATGTTCACGGCGATGGCCGTGAAGACGTGCTGCAGGTGGGCCTTGGGCTGTCCCCGGTAGCGGCAGCGGCGCATGCCGTGTCCGTGAGCGAACTCGTTGACGGTGCCCACCACTCCGGAGCGGACCGCATACCGGGCCTGCCAGTCGGGCGTCTGCTGCTCGGCGCGGACGCGGATTTGCAGGTCGCGGAGTTCTCGTGGGGGAAAGCCCACGTTCCGGGCGCTTTCGCGGGAGGTGCACTGGGGGCGGACCGGGCAGGGCTGGCACTGGCCCTTGGTGAACCGTGCCACGATCAGCGGCGCCGCGGTGGGCGAGGAGGTCGGGTAAGGGCCGTGCCAGCCTCTGCTGACCTGGCCCTGGGGGCAGGTCACCTGGCGGCGGTCGAAGTCGATGTGGAAGTCGTCCCGGCCGAAGCCCTCGTTCTGGCGGTGTTGGCGGGTGGGGTTGCCCGGCAGCGGCCCGGTGACCGTGACCTGGTGCTTGCGGGCGGCCTGTTCCAGGTGGACCAGGGAGGTGTAGCCGCCGTCGACCAGGTGCTCGGCGGGCAGCAGGCCACGGCGCTTGAGGCGCGTGTGGATGCCGGGCAGGGCCTGGGCGTCGTATGTAGTGGCCGGGGTGGTGGCCACGTCCGTGATCACGTTCGCGCCGCCGGGGGTGCAGGTCTTGGTGAGATGGGCGACGAACCCCTTCCACCGGGTGGTCTGCCCGCGGCGGGCATAGCGGGCCTCGGTGTCGTAGGGGGAGACGATCGCCCGGGACGAGGGCGGCAGCCCGCCGTCAGCGGCGGTGCGCCAGCGCAGGCGGCCTGCCGCGTCGCGGTAGTAGTTCTGCACCACGATCTGCCCCAGAGCCTGGCCCCGGGGCCCGAATGCGCGGTCTGCCCCGTGCCGGTAGAGATGCTCCAGCAGCCGGCAGGCGTCCTCGCCGGTGGTGTTGATCCTGGTCTTGGGCCGGGTGGGGTTCTTGCCCAGGCGGACCGGACGGCCGGAGCGGCGTCCCCACTCCTCGCCGGCCAGGCCGGTCAGCAGGTGCGGGGCGGTGCCTCGTCCCGCCCGGGTTGCTCGCCCGCGCAACCCGCGCGGTCAGGGACGGGATCTGCTCACCGGAACGGGGACGGACGGACAACGGTCACCTCAACTACTGTGTCGGCCTTCGAAGTTGCCCCAAGCATGCCCGTCGATCATGTGCCGTACCGGGAAACACCAAGATCCCCGACAGAGTCAAGCTATGGGCAGTCCCTGATTCGGGTCGATCGCGCTCGTCACGCGGCCCGCCGTGCCGTGTGTCGAGGTCCTGAGCGCAGTGCACCCCGGGCACGGTCTGGCGGGGTGTCACCTCATGCCGCACGAGCTTGTCCGACCAGCATGAAGTCGTCGGAGTGGTGTCCTCTGTGATCGGTTCGGTCAGTTGCTGTCCCTGAGCGGTCCATGCGGTCGGTGCTTCCTCGTGCCGTGAGAAAGTCTCGACTGCTGCGAGCCCAACGGCGATGTGGTGCTGCCATCCGGAGCCCGCGCGTTCGTCCCGGGTGTGCGGTTGGGCGGGTTCGTGGCTGTGGCTGTGGAGGATTTCCGCCGGCTGAATCAGGGGGCTGGGAGCGGTTTTGCGGTGACGGCCGCGCCCCGCAGAGGTTTCGCTTCGAAGACGTCTCTGCGGTATTTGGTAACGAACACCAAGTGAGCGTGAAGGTTGTAGGCGACGTGACGCCCGGTGCGGACATCGGGGTTTGGTTCCCAGCGTGGTGACATACACCGATGCTAGTGTGATCCAGAGCACTTGATTGAAAGGGGTG
>NZ_JBEXID010000143.1:0-10668 GCF_040608395.1 Streptomyces sp. NPDC005181 | reverse complement strand
CGAACGACAAACCCCACCAAGAAATGATCTTGGTGGGGTTTAAAGCCAAGCTTAGGGCAGGCGGGTGAGCCGGCCCTCGGGTGCACCAGCCCCTCGCAGGAGTTGAAGGAGGAACACCTCCAACGAGGGACGCCCCTGCGGTGCGCCCTGTGTCAGCAGGTTCCCGACGTGGTGGGGACGGATGAGCCCGCGCTCGGCGCCCCTGACGAGGTGGTGGGTGTGGACGTCGGGGACGCCGTGGCCAGGAGCTCCTTGATCTTGTCCGCTCCTTGCCCGGTGAGGAGATCGGCTACAGGGGCACCGTCGCCGGTGGTGGCGCGGGCGGCGGCTGACGGAGATGGGGCGGGACGTTCGGTCCCCTCGAACTCTCCCTTACCGAGCGTGCCTTCGTCGAAAGGCAGGGTGGATCCCGAACCGAGGCCGACCCAGCCGGCGGCGTCGGGCTCGTCACCCTCGGAGCACCTGGCGGGCTCCCAGTGCAGGGCGATCACATAGCTGTGGCCGGGTTCGATCCGGGGCCGTCCGTGCAGAGCGTACTCGTGACGGTTGGCGGGTTCGTCGTCGAAGACCCAGCCAGTGGACTGCCGCGCATAGGTCTGCGGTGCCGGATGCCCGGCACCTTCGCGTGACCACAGCACCTGATCCACGCGCATCTCGACCGAGCGGCCGATGAGGCCCTCACCTCGGTCGATATCGATCTGCGCGGGAGGAACATCCTTCTCTGACACTGCGGTGGCCACGACGACATGGTCCGCGTTGGACACCCAGTCCGCCGCCGTGGAACTGCGATAGCGGTCCTTGCCGTCACCGAACACCGGGCCGGAGTCCGGCCATGGATTGTCCCCGGACGCGCCGGTCACGAACCAACCGCCGACGCACAGCAGCGACGCCCCGACGACACCCGCCAGAATCATGGTGGGCTTCCCCATCATGTACCCCCCTCAGCAAACGGGATTGATCCCGTCGGTGTTGTTGGATGCCAACTTCGCAGTGGTTTGCGACCATGCATCCAAGCGCGGCGTGATCATTTCATGTCACGCGCGGTTCGGCACGTGACCTGGGCTGACGACCTCTTATCCCTTGCTTCCGGGCGCTCCGGGGCTCAGGCGCCTTACAGCCCGGCCGTCCGTCGCAGCCATGCATCGAGGGCGACGAAGTCAGGATCGGTGAGACCCCGACCCGGATCGACACGATAGAGAAGAGCATGTCCTCGATGGTGTGCGGAGACCCAGGCTCGATCAGTATCGGTGATCTCATCGTCGACCCAGGCGAATGAACGCCCCGCCGCCCAGTCGACAAGGCCCCGGGTCTTCCAGTGCAAGCCGTTCCACTCGTCCTGCTCATCAACGTCGGACGGCTCCGACCAGATCACCACGGCCAGTTCCGGCAGGCCGATCCATGGCGCGATGCACTCGTTCGCGTCGGCCATCCAGGTCGTTGCCCAGACCAGATCGCACGGGAGCGCAGCCAGCCGAGGTCCGAGCTCAGGATTGATCCTGGCCAGAAGCGGATTCGAGTCGGCCTCCCGCGGCGCGAGACCACTCTGATACGTCGGATACTCCTGAGACGCCGCCCCGAATGGAATGAGTGGTCCGTCGACATCGAGGAAGAGCAGCGGGCGTTGCACAGAACCGGTCACGGCAGCACGATAGCGACTCATCTTGCCTGGCCCCGGCTCGATGAGGACGTCCGGCAAGGGCAACTGCCGCCCGTCTGCGCGCAAGCAGATCACAAGATCTTCGCCAGAGCCGGACCACGTGAACGTCCACAGGGCGCAAGCCTGCCCGAGTCGCCAACCAGCGTACGGACCCCGCCCCACCGCCTGAGGTGCGCGGACCAACCGCCGACTACGTGGGAGAGGCGAAAGGGTTCCCGTCGGGCGCCAGTGGGCCGCTCAACTGCGCCCCCGGAACCGGGACAGGCGCCCAATCCGGTCCGCGGTGCTCCAGCCACCACCTACCGATCGTGTGGAACTTCTCCTCGAACCCACGATCCCAGTTGAGGAACCCGGTGATCGGTGCCCGCAGGCGCGTACGACGGCCACTCGCTTCGTAGAGCACGACGGTCCGGATCCCCTGGAAAGGTTCGACGCGGATGGCCTGGACGTTCGACCACCGGATGGTCCGGCGGCGGAGGTTGTGCACGATGGCCGTCGACTCCGTGAGAGTGACGCCGACGTACTGCCCGACGATCAGCATCACGAACAGCGTGGCGCCCCACATACCAAGCGACTCGGCTATCTCAGCCCCAGTGGGCTTCCAGGTCATCCAATCCCAGACCTTCGTGCCCCCGACGACGACGAGGAGGGGCAGAACAGGCAGTATGTGTTGGAGGCGCGTATACCGGTAGCGGATGCGCTCCGGCGGCACAGCCTCGACCTGCGATTGCTCCACCAATCCCCACCCCTCACACAATGCAGCCACCGCCGGCGCATGATCGCCAAGGCAGCATGGCGGACCGGGGGCGCGCTGTCCATCGCCTACTCCCGCGTGGCCCAGGCCCAGTCGACGAGGTGCGCCCGATCACCTTGCGGGGCACGGTCGTTGACGAGCACGTTGGCGTTGTTTCAGGTCGGTGTGCAGGAGGTGGCCTCCGGCGAAGAAGCGGAGGTCGTCGGGGTCTGCGGTGTAGCGTTCCAAACGTTGCTCGGCGCGGCGCAGTTCGATGTCCGGGCAGGGGGATTCGCCGAGGCGACACAGGAGCGCGGCGACTTCGGGGAGGTCGGCGGAGCCGGGGGCGTAGTCGGCGTGGTGGCCGTCGAGGGCTTCGAAGCCCAGGAGGTCCCATCCTGCGGTCTCGACGCGCCAGCGCAGGGCGGGAGCGACCCCGGTGAGGAAGGGGGCGATGGTGGCCTCCCGACACTGGGTCCAGGCGCGGGGGTGATCGGTGCACAGGCCCTTGATGTGCCAGGTCCCGGTGGCGGAGGTGACGCGAGCGGCGAACTCGCTGTTGAAGCCCTCGGAGGCCTCCACGACCGTGAGCAGGGGGCCGGTGTGCTGCTCGACGGCGGCCCGGGCGGAGGCGGGCAGCCGGTCGAGGCCGATGCGGGTGGTCGCCATGGGACCTCACTCTTCCACGGCATTGCTGCGGCCCCTCTCGATCGACCTCCAGCATCGCAGAGCAGGGGCTGACTAGGGCTACCTACGGTAGGTTCGACCGGGATTCACGTCAGGCTGACGAATAGTGCGACGTCGAGGGATGAAGCAGGTCGACTACGGGTTCAACACCTCGTGCGGGAGGTCGCAGGAGTCGTCCCTCATGTGCAGGCGGAGGTCCTGCAAGGCGGCGACTGGGAAGGAGTGCTGGACCCACTTGGCTCGGTATCCGTCCTCACCGTGAATCCGAAGTACGTCCTGCGCCGCTTCCACGGCCTCAGAGGCCGTCGGGCGGGCAGGTCCGCTCGGGCGCGGGGACCGGCAGTTCGAACCACATGGTCTTGCCGGTGGCGGTGCGGGAAATGCCCCAGGCTTCGGCGAGCAGGTCGAGGAGTTCCATGCCGCGCCCGCCCTCCGCGTCGGCGCAGGCGGTGCGGCGCACCGGGGCGGCGGAGTTGGTGTCCTCGACCTCGCACCGCAGGTGGGAGCCGCAGAGCCGGAGATTGAGCCGCACGGGGCCGCGCGCGTGACACAGGGCGTTGGTGACCGTCTCGCTGACCAGTAGCTCGACGGTGTCGGCCAGCTCGTTCAGTCTCCACTCGCCCACTTGCGCGGTCGCCAGTCGGCGGGCACGGCTGACCGAGATCAGCTCCGGCGCCAGGGGCCAGGAGGCGTCCCGGGCGGTGGCGCGGGCGCGGGGAGCGCTCAGTGGTCGCAAGGGCTCCATGACATGCGACCACAGGGCCAGCTGGCGGGCGAACCAGGAAGACGAGGCGCCCTTGGAGGCGCTCGTACTACCCGGAGCAGCGTCCTGGGCGGCCATGCTGATCAGTCCCTTCCTTGCAAACCCGACGGTTCGTGTAGCGGTCGCTACGTTCAAATATACATGTAGCGGGTGCTACGGTAAAGTTCAGGATGAATCGGACATAGGTGAGGAGCCTCCATGCCACGACCGGCTGACCCAGCCAAACGAGCGGACCTGCTGCGCCGCGTCCGCGCGTACGTGCTCCGCAACGGACTGGCGGGCCTGTCCCTGCGCCCGCTGGCCCGGGAACTGGGCACCAGTGACCGCATGCTCCTCTATTACTTCGGCACGAAGGAACGCATGGTCTCGGAGGCGCTGTCCCTTGATGAACGACGCCCGCTCCTGCGCTTTCGCGGTGTACCCGACTCCTCCGGCGCCCCCGAGGACGCGGCGGGCCTGCGGCGCTGCGTGGAAGAGCTGTGGGAGGAGTTCCGCAGTCCGGACCGCCGTGCCGTGATGCCGCTCCAGTTCGAATTGATGACGGCCAGTGTGCTTCACCCGGACCGGTACGGGCCCCTCATGCGCGACGTGATCACCGAGTGGACGGATCTGTTCACCCCCCTCTTCGTCCGCCTCGGCATGTCCGACGCACGCGCCCGGAACGAGGCCGCCCTGCTGGTCGACGCCGTCGTGGGACTGCTCTACGCGTCGCTCGCCGACGACGACATGGACCGGGCAACAGCTGCCTTCCGCACTCTTCTGAACCGCCTCGAATCCGGCTGGTCACCTCACCCGACGGCGCGAAAGGGCCCGGCCTGACGCAGGGCCCTGCCACGCCGTTGTCCGGCTGAGTACCGGAAGCGCCGGGGAGAGGCAGCTGTTCCCTCTCGACGGCGGTGAGGATCACAGCGTCCGTGCTGGCCGTGCTGCGGTCTCAGCCCGCTCCACCGCAGAGGATGCCCGGCGTGTTACTCCGCCTCGGCGACTGCGAGTGGCGCTCGGGTCGGTGTCGGCGATGTGGGCGTAGTGGCACCCGGCCGCGGGCCCGGCTCATGGTGGGTGCGGGTCAGTGCGGGTGGTCGTGGTCGTAGCCGGTGGGGCGCTGGGCCAGTGCCTGGGCGCGCGTGGTGACCTCGTCGGCCGGCACGGCGCCGCCGCCGGCGAGCACGTCTTCCAGCGCGCCCTGCCAGTGGTGGTAGTAGTTCCAGTGCGCGCCCTCGGTCGGTGTCGCTTCCCAGCGTGCGATCCGGGCGATCAGCGCCGCCTGGAACTGTGGCCAGGTGAACACGCCTGCCTCGTACAGGGTGACGGCCATGCCGAAGGCACGGCTCTCCCACGGCTCGGCGAACACCAGCTCGCCGTTGGAGCGCGGCGGCGCGGCCGGGCCCTCGACCTCCAGAGGGGCAGTCACGGCGCCTCGATCCTGGCGACGCCGACCATCGCGTCGCGGGTGATCAGCGGCACGAGCTGGTCCTCGGACAGGCCCTCGGTGCCGGCCGGGCGTTCGGGCAGTACCAGCCAACGCACCTCGCTGCTGGAGTCGTGGACGGTGATCTGTACGTCGTCGGCGAGTTCGAGGCCCATCTCGGACAGCACTTTGCGCGGCTCCTTGACCACCCGCGCACGGTAGGCCGGGTCCTTGTACCAGCTCGGTGGCAGGCCGAGCACCTGCCACGGGTAGCACGAGCACAGCGTGCAGACCACCACGTGGTGGGTGGTAGCGGTGTTCTCGACGACAACGATGTGCTCGGTCTGCGTCCCGATGAAGCCCAGCTCTTTGATGGCGGCGGTGCCGTCGTTGAGCAGCCACCGCCGGTACTCCGGGTCGGTCCATGCCTTGGCGACCACCTTGGCCCCGTTGAGCGGGCCCACGTTGGTCTCATAGGTGGTGATGATCTTGTCCAGCGCCCTCGGGTCGACCAGGCCCCGCTCGGTGAGCAGCTGCTCGAGAGCCTCGGTACGCAGTGGCGCGGGAATGCGTTCAGCGGATTCGCCGGTGGTCATGCGGTCCTCTCCAGGTAGCTCTCGAACATCTCGATGGTGAGTGTGAACGGTTCGGCGTCGATGCCCCACAGCTCGTGCGAGTCGAACCACACCGAGTAGACGTACTGCGGGTTCTCGCCCTGGAAGTGCGCGTTCGTGTCGGGCAGGACAGAGGCCGGTTGGATGAGCGCGACGACTCCGGTGTGCCCGCGCACATAGCCCGGCAGCCTGGTGTGTCCCGTCGGCGACATGTTCTTGGCACGCACCCGCTCGCCCACGGCGAATGCCGGCGCCTCGTCCACGGTGCGCAGCGAGCCCTCGGCGGTCGGTGCATAGCCGGGCTTGGAGGGTTCGGGGATCGGTGGTTCCTCGACCCGTTCGCCGCGCAGGTTGCGGGCGCGGGCACCGATCGCGTTCGGTGCCAGGACGGCGCTCTCGGTGAGCATCAGCTCGGCGGAGTTGAGCCAGCGGCCGAAGTAGCCGTCGGCCAGGTAGGCAGTTCGGTCCAAGCGCTCTATCGCATGCCGGAACGCGTCCACGTTCAGTCCGGCCAGCTGGATGGAGAGCAGCGTCAGCGCGAATGCCCGGCCCTGCCAGGGTTCCGAGAAGGCCGGCTCGTCGGCGCGCGGCGGATGAGTGGGGCCCCATCCCTCGGTTCCCCCCATGTCGGCGATCCCGTCCATGGTGCCACCTCTCGTAGATCTGCAGCGATAGGGATATTCGGCACGATCAGCAGATATTTACGCCAGAAAGGCCTCGAGGTCGCCGCGGCGCGCCATCGTGTCGCGGTTGGGTGCGCCGACGGTGGCGACCACCAGACCTCGCCGGCCGGGCGCGGTGACCGGACATCGGCCGACCGTCTCGGAGTGGGCTCGGGCGGCTGGTCTCTGCACGGTGTCACACTCGTCAGTCCAGCCTGCGTCACCCCGAATGTCACGCGCTGACGCTCACAACCGAGCCGGCCGGTGCCGGGATGCGGCATGGACCGATGGCGGGCATGGTGGTGCCTTGACCGATGCGGCATCGGGTATCGCCTCGACAGCCCGCTCGTGACGTGACCTAGGGAGCTGCTTCCATGACTGCTCGTCGCAATATCGCTGCGCAGGAGAGACTGGCTGAGCTGGTCAACTCGGGCAAGATCGATCAGCTCGACGAGGTGTTCGCCAAGGATGTCGTCGACCACGACCCTGCGCCCGAGCAGGAGCCAGGCGTAGAGGGCTTCAAAACGTTCTTCGCCATGATGCGAGCGGCGTTTCCGGACCTGACCGTCTCGGCCGATGCGCTGGTTGCCGACGACGACAAGGTGAGCATCGCTTACACGCTCAGCGGCACACATCAGGGCGAGTTCCAAGGGATCGCGGCCACAGACCGCCAGGTGTCGGCCCGGGGTGTGCAGATCGCTCGTTTCGACGACTCCGGCAAGATCGTGGAGCGGTGGGGCAGCTCGGACCAGCTGGGAATTCTGGCGCAGCTCGGCGTCGCGCCGAAGCCGGCCTGATGGTCCTATTCCTCGCATGTACTGGTCACCGCAGCTCGGCTCCCGCCGTGACGCCGGCGTGCCGAATCTGATCAAAGGTCAGTCGCCGGAGTTCCGCGATCAGTCGACGGGCCTACTGGTGCTCGCAACCGGGCGCACCGCTCTTGCCTGTACGGGCGGGCCGGACAGCCCGGGTTGCGGTACGCATGCTGCCCGGGCTGCTCCTGGACCTCGACGCCCCGCTGGTCACCTGTCACATGTGCGATTTGCGTCAATCGTTGTTCGAGCTCTCGGTGATGAGGTCCGCGCGGTCTTCCTCCAGCCACTTTGAGTGGTGCCGCGCCGCCCATGCAGGGTCGACGTAGCCGGTGCGCATTCCCAGTCTCGCCTCCGGGTCCCCGTATGCCTTCCGCATGTGCCCGATCAGGACGAAAGCCACCCCCCAGGCGAGGCAGTCATGAATGAAGATGGCGCTGGTTCGGGAAATGAAGGGAAGCAGACCCATGAACCACATCAGCAGGCCGGTGAACATCATCACCAGCACAGCTCCGGCGATCCAGCCCGCATAAATCTTCTGGCCTGCGTTGAACTTGCCGGCGGGACGCGCCTTTGGCGATACGAGACGCCTGCGGGCGGCACGCAGCCAGTGTCTGTCGTACTCCGCGAAGCGGTTCAGCCTGCGGAGGTCCGCACGGAAGGCGGGTGACAGGAGGCCGAGGAAGAAGGGAAGCGGCAGCAGGATGCCCGACCATTCATGGACGGTGACCATCAGATGGCGCCGGCCGACCAGCTGGGCGAGCGGCCCCAGGTACAGACAGGCTGCGGTCATCAGACACAGCAGCATCAGCCAGCCGGTGGCACGGTGCACCAGCCGCTCGGCACGGCTGAACCGGCGGATCTTGCCGGGTTGCTCAGGCCGCCGAGTCGCCGCTGCCTCTGTCGGCCCCGTCGAGCCAACCGTCGATGGCATATCCGCGCTCCTCCCAGTAGCCGGGAACGACCTCGTCGGTGACCGAGATACCGGACAACCACTTGGCCGACTTGTAGAAGTACATCGGGGCCACGTATAGGCGGACGGGTCCGCCGTGTTCGTGGGTGATCGGTTTGTCCTGCATGTTCAGGGCCACCAGAACGTCCGAGCGGCGAGCCTGTTCCAGGGTGAGGCTTTCGCTGTAGGCGCCGTCGAAGCAGGTGAAGCGCACCGCCTTGCCCTCCGGCCGCACTCCGGCGGCGTCGAGGATGTGCGACAGCTTCACCCCTTCGAAGGGCGTGTCTTCCACGCGCCACCCGTCGGTGCAGAGAACGTCATGAACGACCCGTGTCTGCGGCAGCGCACGCAGGTCCGCAAGCGTGTACGTTTTCGGCCGGTCGACCAGGCCGTCGATCCGCAGCTCGTAGTTGGTTGCGTCCTTGCGGGGCACTGACGCGACGACGCTGTAGTACCGGAAGCCGCCCGGGTTCGGCAGCAGGCCGGTGAGCCCGGTCGAATCGACCTGGGAGGCGGCGCCGAGGAATCCCTCCCAGCCGCGTTGCAAGGCGGGCGCGGCGGCGAGCCCCGCAGCCCCCGCGGCGAGCACGCCCAGCATCGCCCGCCGCCCCACCGGCGCGCCCTGGGATGTTCGCTTCGGCTGCTCTGCCATGTTCACCACTCCTTCGATGTTGACGATCTCGGCGGCGCCCTCCGCGATGCCGGAGACGGCGCGGGCCGATACCGCGTCAGAAGGCGTCCACATCGACGACGGCCTGGGCGAAAGCCGTCGGCGCTTCCTGCGGCAGATTGTGGCCGATGCCCGTCAGCGTGCGATGGTCGTACTTGCCCGTAAACCGGTCCCGGTACGCAGAGCCATTGCCAGGCGCGGTGAAGGGATCGCGCTCGGGATCGAGGGTGATGGTGGGCACCTCGATGACCGGCCGTGCCGCAAGTTGCCGCTCAAAACGGTCGTAGCGGCGCTCGCCGTCGGCGAGGCTCAGCCGCCAACGGTAGTTGTGAATCACGATGTCGGCGTAGTCGGGGTTGTCGAAGGCCGCAGCCGTGCGCTCGAACGTGGCGTCGTCGAAGTCCCACGTCGGGGAGACCGTGTCCCAGATCAGCCTCGCCAGGTCGTGCCGCTTCGCCTTGTCCTGCATGGCGAGGCGGCCCCGCTCCGTGGCGAAGTAATACTGGTACCACCAGGCGTATTCCGCCTTGGGCGGCAGGGGCTGCTTGTTGGCCTCGAGGTTTGTGATGAGGTATCCGCTCACCGAGACCAGCGCCTTGACGCGCGCGGGCCAGAGCGCCGCGATGATGTCAGCGGTGCGCGACCCCCAGTCGAAGCCGGCGAGAACGGCATTCTCGATATGGAGCGCGTCCATCAGGGCGATGATGTCGAGAGCGATCGCCGACTGCTGGGCGTTCCGGAATGTTCGAGAGGAAACGAAGCGCGTCGTGCCGTGCCCGCGAAGGTAGGGAACTATGACCCGGTAGCCCTCTGCCGCCAGCAGGGGAGCGACGTCGACGAAACTGTGGATGTCGTAGGGCCAGCCGTGCAGGCAGATGACCACGGGACCGTGCGCGGGGCCCATTTCGGCGTAGCCGACGTTCAACAGACCGGCCTTGATCTGCTTGATCGAGGCAAATGAGGCGCGCGTACCGGGGCTGACCACAGGCACGGTCGGCGGCGTCTTCCTGACGTCCTGCGTGGCAGCAGAGGCAGTCGGAAGACCTTGCAAGCCGGTCAGCGAAGCTGCGGCCGCGCCCGTGCCTATGCCCACAGCCTTGCTGAAGGTGCGCCTGTCGATCACGGAAAATCCTCGATTCGTCGCGACGTACTGACCCTTGTGCCGTAGTGGCTGCGGCAAGGCGACTGCTTTGCGCCCTCACCGTGGTCTGCCCGTGCGGCGACTATTACACGGCATTCGTCACCAGTCAAACAGGTGACGATGCGTGCTCGTGAACATGGCGCGCGGGGAGGGCGGAGACCCCGGTCCCCGGGGACCGGCCGGACGGCACGTGCAACCAGCGTCGTATGAACTGCGCTGTCGGCCAGGTGACGCGCGGGCCGTCCTCGACGACGAACGCTTCGGATGCGACGCGGGTGTGGCTGAGCGCCACAGTTGGCGGACGAGCTGGCCATGACTGCGGCGACGACAAGCGGGCGCAGTAGGCGCACGGCAACAGAAGGACCATCACGGCTGTCGGAACGCAGCAGTGATCTCAGGTACCGACGGACGCCATCATTTCCGCACGGGTAGGCGTCATGCGACTACCGGGTTCCTGAAACCGCTGCGTTCTGAAGCCTGAGTTCCACAGTTGGCGGTGCCGACTAGGGCACGAATATGTAGGTTGACCTGCGGATATGCCTGTGGGCACGCCGAAGTGGCGTGTCACT
>NZ_JBEXID010000142.1:0-10928 GCF_040608395.1 Streptomyces sp. NPDC005181 | reverse complement strand
GGCATTTTCAGCCCGTGCCGCTAGCCGCAACGCGCTGACCAGCATCGATCCCCGACCTGACCCACCGAAACCCCGCCGAACTGTGGAAGCCGGGCTTGAGGAGCCCATTGTTTGAGACCTTCGGCGAACCAGAACGCGGCGAGCGCAGCCACCTCCAGCAAGGTGAGCAAGACTGCCGCGCCAAGGTCCACGGCCCGCATAAGCATGTTCACCATGCTCCGTGAGCGGACCGCTTCGAGCCTGAGTACGGCTACTCAAACCCGGATGGCACACGCTCAAGGTCCGATGACACGGAACAGCAACCGGCCGGTGCGAGGGCACCCCGGTGCACTGCTGCGGCAGGCGGCTGCCGGACCTCAGTGGTTCCATGGGATCCATGACCAACAGAACAGTCGTCGTCGAGCGTCGCATCGCCGCAGCCCAGGGGTCCGTGTGGGAAGCCCTCACCGACCTCAGGGGCATGGAGCAGGTGCTCAGCAGCGTATCGAAGGCCGAGGTTCTCACAGACGGAGCCTTCGACGTTGGCACGCGGTGGCGCGAGACCCGGCGCATGTTCGGAAAGGACGCCACCGAGGAGATGTGGGTGACCGCGAGCGAGCCGCCCAAGCGCTATGTGGCGGAGGCCGAATCCCACGGCACCCACTACGTCTCGGAGTGGGCACTGCGGGCGGACGGCCCGGCCACCACGACGGTCCGCATGACGTTCACGGCCGTGCCGCGCAGCGGGGTCACGGGCCTGCTCGCCAAGGTCCTGGGCGGCGTGGGCGCACGGGCCGTGAGCAAGGCGGTCGCGAAGGACCTTGCCGACGTCGCCACAGCGGTAGAGGGCCGCAGCAGCTGACCCTCCACTTGCCTGACGGACCCCGGGACCGATCACAGGAGGCAGCCGTCAGGAGCTGTCCGTTCTCGGGTTCGTGCTCACGTTCTGTGGACGCCGATTCCGCGGAACTTGAGCCAGAGCCCCAACTCGCATTCGTAGTCACCCGCGCCACTTCCCGAAACACCTATGGCCGGACCGTGCGAGAAAGGCTCAGTCACCCGTTGCCCCGAAGAACCGCTCCCGTAGGAAGTCGGGGTGGCCGTTGTGGCGGGCGTACTCCTGGACCATCAACACGTAGACCCCAGCGCAGGCTGAGCGAATCTCCACGCGAGGACATGAATGTCTCGTCAAGGTCGTACCCGGCCGCCGCCGCGTCGCACGGTTCGCTGACTCCTGGCGTCGGCCCGTCGCCGCCCGGAGTCTGCTACTCGATGACGAGCTCGACCGGGATGTTGCCGCGGGTCGCGTTGGAGTAGGGGCAGACCTGGTGGGCCTGCTCGACCAGCTTGCGCCCGGTGGCCTCATCGACGGTCTCGGGCAGCTCCACGCGCAGCGTGACCGCGAGGCCGAAACCCTCACCCTGCTTGCCGATGCCGACCTCGCCGGTCACGGCGGCGTCGCTGACGTCGATCTTGGCCTGCCGGCCGACGAGGCCCAGGGCGCTGGCGAAGCAAGCGGCGTAACCGGCGGCGAACAGCTGCTCCGGGTTCGTGCCCTGGCCACTGCCGCCCATCTCCACAGGGACGGCCAGCTGCAGATCCAGCTTGCCGTCGGGGGTGATGGCGCGACCCTCGCGACCGTGGGTGGCGGTGGCAACGGCGGTGTAGAGCGCTTCCATGAAAACCATTCCTCTCGAAAGTCATGCTCCGGCGGCGCTGTCCGGCCGCTTCCCTTCCAGGAAAGCACACAATTGAGTTGTGTTCAATTGAGTGGTACGCGGCTACACTGCATCCATGACCGCCATGCCCAGCCCGAGCCGCGAGGACCCGTCCGAGGCCGACTACCTCCGCCTCGACCAGCAGATCTGCTTTTCCCTGAACGCCGCGTCACGCGCCTTCGGCAGCGTCTACCGCGTGCTCCTCAAGGACCTCGGGCTCACCTATCCCCAGTACCTGGTGATGCTGGCGCTCTGGGAGCACGGCGAGCTGCCGGTGAAAAAGCTGGGAGAGCACCTGCGGCTCGACTCCGGAACGCTGTCGCCGCTGCTGAAGCGGCTGGAGGCGGCCGGCCTCGTACGGCGCGAGCGCAGCGCCCAGGACGAGCGCTCGGTGCACATCCACCTCACGGACGAGGGCACGGCACTGCGCGAGCGGGCGCTGGTCGTGCCGCGCCGGATCGCTGCGGCAACCGGCTTCGAGCTCGACGAGATCACCGATCTGCAGGCCCGCCTCGACCGACTCACGGCAGCGCTGGACGCGGCGGCATTGGACGAGAACCTGACCTGCGCCGACGGGGTGTTCGAGAAGTAGCGTCGTTCTCCGAGAAGGCGGGCAGAACCTCTCGAACACGCGCCATGGACTGTCCGACGGGCATGGCCGGAAACCCGTAGCGGCGTCAGACCGGCGCTCCAGGCGTATCGGTCACGAGCGGAGCAAGCCGGTGAGCATCAAGCTGACACGCTCTCGGCGGGCAACCACACCCTGTACGTCCGCAGCATCGACAAGGCCGACGCCCCCTCGAACCCGCGCCGGGCCACGACCGTGTCCGGGCGTCCTGCCCTGGCGCCGGCGCATTGAACGCACACTGGGTCGGCTGGGGCGGCCGGATGGACGGCGAGGCCTCGAGCAGCGCGGTCATGCGACGGCGAGCACGGGCTCCGGGCTGCGACTGCGCCGAGGTCGACTCAGGGCGCTCATGCCGGCTCCTCCGGGACTCCTGTGGTGCAGGGGGTGGTCCGATCTCATGCGGCCGTACGGCCGCAGCGTCCAGCGCCGACGCACAGGCATAGCCGTTTGTACTCCTCAATCCGCATGCGTGGGAAGCCGCTCTCCACCGGCCTCGCGCGGGCATTCGAGCCCTCATGTGCACACCGGGGGCCTGCATGGATAACGGTGGGTGAGCCTTCGAGATGCGCGGGTGCAGGCGCGCTGTTTCGCTGGTGTGGCCCGCTCTTCCCCGATGACACCAAGGAGTGATCATGAGCGCTGCAGGCGAGTCCAATGCCCGCGCCCAGCAACTGCGCCAGAAGGCACAGGAGATGGAACAGGCCGCGGAGCGTATCTCTGACCCGCAGGAGCGTCAGCGGCTGAAGGACAAGGCCCGCCAGCTCAAGGAGCAGAGCAAGCAGGCGAGCAGCGGGGACATCGACCCCATGGTGTAACAGCCCTGCACAAGCGCCGGCCGGTGGCTGCCCCCGCGACCTTCTTGGCGCGCGCGAGGCCACCGGCCGGTCATGTGTGCGGCGCCAAACCGACAACACACCTCCGCTCTGCGCGCGTTCCCGCGGCGGCCGGTCGCCTCTATCCGGCCGCCTCCAGCGGCTCCGCTCTCGGACTGCATGTCGCCGTTGGCCGCCTTCGACTCCACCAGGCACTGGCCGATCTCCAGCAGTGACGGGTCAGACGTGCCGCCACCGAGGTCGAACACGAGGATCGGCTGGTCGTTCTCATACCTCCCAGCCCCACCCCGGCGCCGGCCCGGACCTGGCCCGCAACCCGGGCCCTTGCCAGGTCCTGTGTCCGCACCAGGCGATCCGGGGCCCGCGCCACCGACACCGCCGCAACCGTCGCGGAGGCGGTCGGCCACTTCATGACCGCCTTCGCCTTCCCGCCGTTCGGCAAAGAGATCACGAGAGGCGAGGTCCGGTCCATCGGTCTCACTGCTGTCTCGCGGTGGGGCCTCGCGGTCAGCTTGGACATGGAGACGACTGGTTCCTTGGTCGCCCTCACCCTCATCGCATCCGCGACCGTGCCGATATATCTGATATGCGAGATTCATGTCGTCCTTTTCGACGCCCCGGATCTCGTCGTACCGCCGCACATGCGCTCCGACTTGGGAGCACTGGCCGCCCGCAGGGCACATCGGTCAAACAGCCGTCGGGGTTCCCTGATGCTCCGCATTACCACCGGCCTGTTCCCATGGGGCAATGCGGGCCCCGAACCGCTACTGATCCGCAAAGAGCAGGTGGTCCGACGACTGGAGAGCCCGACCTCCCTGCCAGTCGGCCTCGGCGGCGCATGCCCATCAGCGAGCTCCAGCTCCAACGTGGCTACCGGGCGCCGGCTACGCCGACGGTGTTCGAGGAGCCTGACGTAGACGGGCAACCGTTCAGCGAGAATTGGCTCATCCGTTGCGTAAACCGACTTGAACGACTTCTCAGGCAACGGCATCGTGCGAAGAGTCGTTGATCGCCGGGTCATGGGCTGGCAGCCCCTCCTTGTGTCTCCAGTAGTTGGTGAGGTACGCAGGGAGGCCTTTGTCCACGTGCTCCGTCGGTCCGTCCTGACCGGCGGTGGGGAGCGCCGGGAACGCTTCGAGGACGTTGGGCAGGTCCGTGTGGCAGGGGTGGCCGGCTGCGAACTCGGCGACGAGGTACGTGGCGTCGGGACCGCGGGGTCGGTGAGCGGGGCGTTGTCGTAGATGATGTTCCCGGCGATGCGTTCGGGACAACTACGGGTCCGGCCTGACCGTGTCCTGGGCGACAAGGGCTACAGCTTCCGGACCATCCGGACCTGGCTCACGCGGCGGGGCATCGGCCACACCACCCCGACCGCACCGACCAGGTCCGCAACCGGCGGTTCCTGATCAATCCCGGCCGCGCGGGGAGCCCCGCGCGGTCGACAGAAAGCACGAGGCAGTTCTGTGAACATACGCAAACGGTGGATAAGCGCTCCCATCGGGGCCGGTCTCGCTGTGGCCCTGCTGGGCGGCTGCAGCAGCCTGACCGAAGGAGGCTCCTCCGAGCCCGGTGACTCGATCGTCGTGGGCATGTCCGACGACGTCCTGGCCGCGGATCCGGCCTCGGGCTACGACCCTGGGTCCTGGTTGCTGTTCAACAATGTTTTCCAGTCCCTGCTCAGCTTTCCCCGAGGGGGCTCGACACCCCAGCCGGAAGCGGCGAAGTCCTGCGCGTTCGAGAGCGGCAACAGGACCTACCGGTGCACGCTCCGCGACGGCCTGACCTTCAGCAACGGCAACAGCCTCACCTCCGAGGACGTCAAGTACTCCTTCGAGCGGGCGATCAGGATCGACGACCCCGCCGGCCCCGCGCCGCTGCTCTCCACGATCGCAAAGATCACCACTCCGGACGCGCGAACGGTCGTCTTCCAGCTCAAGGTTCCCGACGCCACCTTCCCCAGCAAGATCGCCTCGGGCGCCGGCTCCATCGTGGACCACAGCGAGTACCCGGCGGACAGCCTGCGCAAGGATGGCAAGGCCGTCGGGTCGGGGCCCTACAAGCTGAAGTCCCTCGACAAGTCGAAGGCCGTCTTCTCGGTCAACTCCGGCTATCGGGGCACAGCGCGGGTGAAGAACTCGGGCATCACCCTCGTTTTCTTCCGCGGCGACCAGACGAAGCTGGCGTCCGCGCTGCAGAAGGGCCACATCGATGTCGCCTACCGCGGTCTGACCGCGCGGGACATCTCCCAATTGGAGGATTCCAGCGCCGCGGCCGACAAGGGCATCAAGGTCGTCGAAGGAACCAGCGCCGAGGTGCAGCACCTCGTCTTCAACATGAAGGACCCGGTGGTCGGACAGCTCCCCGTGCGCAAGGCCATCGCGTACCTGCTGAATCGTGACGCCCTCGTCAGCGAGGTCTACCACTCCACGGCCACTCCGCTGTACTCGATCGTCCCGGCCGGTATCACGGCCCACAACACCGCGTTCTTCGACATGTACGGCGGGAGCCCGCAGCCGGCCAAGGCCGAACAGGCGCTGCGTAGCGCGGGTATCACCGGCAAGGTGAAGCTCACGCTGTGGTCCACGCCGAGCCGCTACGGCCCCGCCACCGACGACGAGTTCCGGGCGATTGCCAAACAGCTCAACGCGAGTGGACTGGTCGACGCGGAGGTCAAGTCCCTGCCCATTGACCAGTACGAGAGACGGATCGCGGCCGGCGAGCTCGGCGTCTACGTGAAGGGCTGGGTCCCGGACTACCCCGACCCGGACAACTTCACCCAGCCGTTCTTCGGCAAGGACAACGTCCTGCAGAACAGCTATGTGAACGACGACATCACCAGCCGGATCATCCCCGACACCGCCGCCCGGGGCGACCGGGGCGCCACCGCGAAGGCCTTCGGTGAGCTCCAGGACAACGTGGCCGAGGATCTGCCGATCCTGCCGCTGTGGCAGGGCAAGCAGTACGCGGTGGCACACGACAACATCTCCGGCCTGGAGTGGACCCTGGACGCCTCGACCGTCTTCCGCTTCTGGGAGATCAGCAGGTACTAGGTGTTCCGTCCACGGAGATTGGTCACAAGGCTTCACGGCTGATTGACCTCGACATGGGTGAGGGCCTTCTGGCCTGGTGCGGATTGCGACACCTGCGCAGCTATCCGTACCAAGCCCCCTCGTTGATCTGCCTGATGGTCAGTGCGATCGACGAGGGGGAACACCTTGGAACTGCGGCATGAACTGATCGAGGGTCGGGCCGAGGTGCCCCGGGTGGGGCCGTTGCCCCTGCTCGGGGCGTCCACCCTCCGTACGTCGTCGTGAACGCGTACGACGACGAGGGCTCTGGTGATCGCCTGCCTCTTTAGGGCTCGCGAGAGGCTCGGCGCCGCAGCCGATCACGGAACTCAGCCGCGTACAACTACGGCAAACAGGGCCTCCTGGCACTCGGTGAGACTCAACTCCCTCCGAATCGCCACGAGGCCCTGTCCTCATGCACGGGCAGCACCGAGATCATCCGATCAGGCTCCCCGTTCGAGCCCTAAGCTCGGCTGTCGGCATGCATACGACTTCTCAGGCCTTGCCGATGCCATTGAGGAACGTATCCACGACCATGTCGGCCGCCCGTGGAGGCTCCACCTCCGGGAACCGGTGGGCGATGCTGTCCACCAGCTGATCGAGGACCGCCCTGACCCATGCCGGTCGACGTCGGCGCGCAAGTAGCCTTCGTCGGCTGCTCGCTGGAGGAAGTCGTCGAGTCGCCGGCTTTGCTCCTGACGCCGACCGTGGGCGTCAGGATCCGCCTTCATCATGCGGCGCGTATCGACGGGCCACTCACGGCTGACGGGAATGATCCCCTCCACGTAGCGGTGCAGCGCGACCGCCACTGGCGCCTCCATGAGCCGTGCCTCGTCGAGGACTCGTTCAGCGGAGTCGAGTTTCGCTTGGAAGACGGCATCCGGCGTTACAGCGAGCTGCGTGAGACCCGCGCCGACGAGATCGCTGCGGCCATCTCCGCGGAGAACGGTTCAGCGGGCTGGTTCACCAAGGTCGGCCAGCCGTTCCTGACCCGCCAGGTCAACGCTTATCTCAAGGCGGCCGAGGAGCTCGGCTGGGAGGAGGTCGTCCAGCCTTCGGATCCTTCGGTTGCTTTCGACACCATCGTCAGGCGTGAGGCGATCGGTGTGGTCGCCGCGGTCATCCCGTGGAATTCGCCCTTCTCGGCAGCGACGGCGAAGCTGACCCCGGCCCTGCTGGCCGGGAACACCGTGGTACTCAAGGTCTCCCCGGACGACGACGAGGACGACGCCGTCCGCGTCGCCAACGACTCCGACTACGGCCTGTCGGGAGGCATCTGGACGTCCAACGCCGAACGCGCCCTGGACATCGCCCGCAAGCTCCGCACCGGAACCATCACCCTGAACGGCTCGCCCATCAGCTTCGACGGCCCGTTCGGCGGCTACAAGGCGAGCGGGATAGGCCGTGAGTACGGCAAGGTCGGCCTCACCGGCTACGTCGAGCACAAGACGATCACCCGCCACCGGTGACCGCCGATGGCCGGGCCTGGAAGTCGCGTCGCCAGTCCCGGGCCCGGCCGACTCCCCCGAGGGCTGTTGCGCGCCGTCGCACAGGCGAAGGCCATGTCCGCGGAGGCGCAGGTGACGTGCGGCGCGGACGGCGGGCGGCCCGGGGGTGAGGGTGTACGCGAGGCCGCAGTCGAGGAGTTCGAGGTCCCGGCCCACCCAACGGGTCGACGGCGCCTCCGGTGAGCTGGTGAAGACGGGCGGACGGGCCAGGAGCACCGGACAGGGGGCGGCGCGCCCGGGGTGCCGGTGGGTGGATGCGGTCAGGGCCTGACGAGGGTTTTGAGGGCCTCGCGGTCGTTCATGAGGCGGTAGCCCTCCGCGATCTCCTCAAGGCCGACGGTGCGGTCGAAGACCCGGCCGGGGTGGATCTCGCCGCTGATGATGTGCGGCATGAGGTCTTCCATATAGGCGCGGGCGGGGGCGACACCGCCGGTGAGGGTGATGTTGCGCAGGAACTCGGGGAAACCGAAGGGGACACCGGGGTACTGCGGAACTCCGACGCGGCTGATGACGCCGCCGTTACGGACCACGCCGACGCCTTGGACGAGCGCGTCCTCGAGGCCGACGCATTCCAGCACCCGCTCCGTACCGAAGCCGCCGGTCAGCTCGCGCACGGCGGCGACGCCGTCCTCGCCGCGATCGGCGACCACGTCGGTGGCGCCGAAGTCGCGGCCCAGGTCGGTGCGCTGGGTGTGGCGGCCCATGAGGATGATCCGCTCGGCGCCCAGCAACTTCGCCGAGATCACCGCGGACAGGCCGACCGCGCCGTCACCGATCACGGTCACGCTGTCGCCGGGCTTGACCCCGGCGGTGCGGGCGGCGTGGTAGCCGGTGCACAGCACATCGGAGAGGGTCAGCAGATCCGGCAGCAGCTCGGAGTCCTCGGCGACCGGGAGTTTGACGAGCGTGCCGTCGGCGTAGGGGACGCGGGCGGCCTGGCCCTGGCCACCGTCGACTCCGCCCACACCCCACTGGCCCCCGTGAGTGCAGGACGTCTGCAGGCCCTGGCGGCAGTAAGCGCAGGTGTTGTCGGCGTAGGTGAACGGGACGACGACCACGTCACCGCGCCGAACACGGGTCACCTCCGTGCCGGTCTCCTCGACCACGCCGAGGAACTCGTGGCCCATGTGGCGGGGATCGTCGGTGAGCGGCTGGGACTTGTACGGCCACAGATCGCTGCCGCAGACGCAGGCCAGAACGATGCGGATGACCGCATCCGTGGGGTTCTGGATCTTCGGGTCGTCCACGTCCTCGACGCGTACGTCGCCGGCCTGGTATAGGAGTGTCGCGCGCATGGCGGGGTGCCTTTCCTTCGGTGCTTTCGTGGTGCTGGGTCAGCGGGTGCTGCTGCGCGGTGTGGATCGCGTCACCCGGGTGCGCTTCGACCACCGCGCTCCTCCGCAGGCCGCCCATCGTCAGGGGGCCGGCCGAGGTTCCATGGTTCCCCGACGCGGCCTCTTGACAGGGGCTGCGTCGGGGCGGTGGAACGGATCCGGGTCCATCGCTTCTCCACCGTGCCTCGTACGTCGGCGACGCGGCAGGCCGCGCTGTTCCAGGGAGCGGCCAGCGGGGGTGTGTCAGGGCCCCCCTCGCCCGCAGCGCGCGCGTCGTGCGCGGGCCAGACTGGTGTGCATGGCACCTGAGCGGCAGCACGACGGCAGCGGTACGGAACTGGGGCGCTTTCTGCGCGCCCGGCGCACTCAGGTGACCCCGGCCGAGGTCGGCTTCGCCCCGGGGGCGGGCGTGCGCCGCACCCCGGGGCTGCGCCGGGAGGAGGTCGCTGCACTGGCCGGAGTGAGCATCGACTACTACACCCGGCTCGAGCGCGGCAAGGAGACCCGCCCCAGCCCGGCCGTCATCGACGCTCTCGCCCGCGCCCTCAAACTGGACCAGGACGAGCACGGCCACCTGCACGACCTGGCTGCTCGCGCGGCCCGGCGCGCACCCGAGCCTCCGGCCGCACCCAGTCGGACCGTGAGCCACCAGGTCAAGCTGCTGCTGGAGACTCTGCGCCCGAACCCCGCCTATGTCTCCAGCCGAACCCTCGACCTGCTCGCCGGCAACCCCGGCGCGCTCGCGCTGTACGCCGGCATCGAAGACTGGCCGGGCAAACAACGCAACATCGCCCGCTACCTCTTCCTCCATCCGGCAGCACGCGACATCTACGCCGACTGGGGCACCCAGATCCGCGGATGCGTCGCCCGCCTGCGCGCCCTGGCCGGAACCGATCCCGATGCCCCCGACCTGGCCGGCCTTGTCGGCGAGCTCCTCCTCAAAAGCCCCGATTTCGCCAAGCTGTGGGAACGCTACGAAGTCACGAGACGCACCCACGCGCAGAAGAAGACCTTTCATCACCCCGACGTCGGCACGATCACCCTCGCTTTTCAGGGCATGCAGCTGGAGGGCACCCCCGGCCATCGGCTGGGCGTGTACGTCGCCGAACCCGGCACCGCCGACCACGACGCCATGACACTGCTGGACATGACAACCCCCCGGCCCGCAGGGAAGCCGGCCGCGCATAGGGAGCACTGACACCCCGCTGCCCCGCAGCATCCGTACTTTTTCGCTTCACTGCTGAGGACATCCGCCGCCCGCACCACAGCCCAGCCTCTGACGGTGTTTCCGTCGTACCGATGCCCTGAGACATATCGGCACGGCGACCCGGCGGTGTGACACGTGGCCTCGGCCGAGTGTCGCCGTTGATCATCGGCTGCTGCTGCCCAAGTTGCCTTGGACAGCCCGAAGTCGGCCCCAACCTACCGATTCTGTGCTGTGAACCAACGGATCGCGACGATGGCGAGTCCCACGACGGCGATGATCGTGACAGCTGCGGCAATCTTGGCGCCCAGGTCCATTGCTCCGAACACGTGAGTCTCCCCTGTCGATTGACTGCAGTTGCCTGCAGATACGCGCTCGCGGTATCGCGTGGGATGACCATGGCATGCCGTCCGGCGTTCGTGGCATCCAAGGCGAAACCTTGAGGAACTTCTGAGCTCGGCCTCTCCACATACGCCGTCGTGCGACACGCATCGCCGAGCCACCGTCGCAAGTGACGCGCCGTCCTGTCATACGGTCCATGTGCCCGCATCGGCTGCGAGTTCTAGTGTTCTGCGCCGGGAATTCGATCAAGATATGAAGCGAGGCGTTGAAGGATCTCGTCGGCGTCCTTCGTCCAGACGAAGGGCTTCGGGTTG
>NZ_JBEXID010000141.1:0-11012 GCF_040608395.1 Streptomyces sp. NPDC005181 | reverse complement strand
CAGGAGGAACGCCCGTGACGCCACCCGGCCACTGCACATCCTGGACATTCCATGATCAGAAAACGGTCATACCCGCTTCACGCCGAGGCCCTGGGACACCACCTACGACGGCGCCGCTGCGCCGGGCGAGGCCAGGCCAGGTGCACGCGAGTTCCCACGCCTGTCGCGATCGATGTCGACGCTCAAAACAGACGATCGCACATCGGCGAACGCGGAACTCCGCCCTCACATACAGGGGGCGCAAGCTCGCGGAGCTCAAGGCGACAGACCTTATACATTCACGGCGACAGACCTTATACATTATACATTCACAATACATTCACAATACATTCACAACGAAATCCTGCTCCCAGGGGGCTCGAATAATCGCCCCGCGCCCAGGACTGCGGCGTGCCCAAGCCTGCTGGCGGGAGCCGCGGAGACCATCGTGTGTCGCATGTCTCAGACAAAATATCTTCATTTGGCACACAAAGGTTCAATACTTATCCGGGTACGAGCAAATCGACGATGTCAGGGAGTCCTCACTCGTCATGCATACCCTCATACACGCATGGGACGAGATCTACTCGTCCTGGCGCCAATTGCACTGGTACGGGGTGGCCGTCGGCTCTCTCCTTGGTATCAAGTTGCTCCTGTCCATCCGCCGGCGCCGCAGTCCCGGGCTCACGTTCCGGAAGACGACCCGTCCGCTTGCCATTCACGGGGTCGTCACGGTGTACAACGAATCCCCCGCGATGCTGAGGCGCTGCCTGGAATCAATCCTCGCGCAGACCTTGCCGCCTCAGTCTTTGACGGTCATCGACGACTGCTCCGCCGACCAGTCCGCAGCTGCCCTCATCGGGGAGATGCGCCCGCAGTTCGACCGGGCCGGAATCCGTCTCGGCTTCATCCGGTTCCCCGAGAACCGCGGCAAGCGCCACGGACTCGCCGCAGGCTTCCGGCAGGACCCGCTCGCGGACGCGTATCTGTGCATCGACTCCGACACGGTGCTCGACGAGCACGCCGTCGCCGAACTCGCCGAACCCTTCGGGGAGCGCCGTGTCCACTGCGTCACCGGGTTGGTCCTCGCCCACAACCGCGCCACCAACCTCCTCACGCGCCTTATCGACATGCGGTACGTAAACGCTTTCCTTGGCGAACGGGTCGCCTACTCCCGTCTCGGTTCCGTCCTGTGCGCCTGTGGCTCCCTCGCGATGTACCGGGGATGGGTCATCCGCAAGAATCTCGACGACTTCCTCGACCAGCGGTTCCTCGGGCGCCCCGCGACCTTCGGTGACGACCGGCGCCTCACGTACTACTGCCTCACCGAGGGCAAGTCCCTGATCCAGCCGTGTGCTGTCGGCTACACCGACGTCCCCGAACGTCTCGGGCACTACATCCGCCAGCAGATCCGCTGGGGCAAGTCCTTCATCCGCGAAGGGTTCCTGCTCTTCGCCAAGTTCCGGCTGAGCCGTATGTACTGGTGGCTCAATCTGATCGAGCTCGTCACCTGGGTTGCCTTCACCGCGGGCATGCTCACCGCCCTCGTGGCCATCGCGCTGCATCCGACCGGTTGGGCCCTGCTCGCCAGCTACGTCGGCTACATGTGTGTCATGTCGTGGGTGCGCTCCATCCACTACCTGCGCGGCGCCGCCATGGTCGGTCTCGTCGACCGGGTGCTGACGTTCCTCGCCGCTCCGCTGTACGCGCTGCTCAACATCACGCTGCTGCTGCCGCTGCGCCTGTGGTCCCTGGCGACCCTGCGCCACACCAAATGGGGCACCCGCGCCAAGATCGAGGTCGGCGTGGACATCGAAGCTCCCGAGAGCCGCGGCGGTGCTCCGACCCCGTCCCTCGCGATCCCCCACCAGGCTTGGGACGGCACCGCGAACTCACGGAGCGGACCCGCGTACAGCCCGGACGACGGGGTCGCACTGCCGGCCTTCGATTTTCCCGGCCCCCAGACGCAGGTCGTCCAGTAGGCGCCGCTCGGTTGGCGTCGGGGCCGTCCGAAGGTCGGCACATGCGGGAACCCGCATAGTCGGCGATCCGCTACGGCAGTGCGACGGAGAGTGCCGCCGCTTCCCTTCCTGAGCGTTCTGTCGGGTGCGCTCAAGGAGGACGGCGTCGGCCTCCGCCACCCGCGCCGGTGCCGCTACCGCCCCTCCACCTGCACTGGGAGCTTTTGTGGGCACTGCCCGCCCTACCGTCCGCCCTGTCCGTCCTGATGACCGCGGGCCTCGACGTCGTGCGTGGACCGTGTTCAAGACATTGCTCCTGGTGATCGCTGTGGCCGCCGGTGGTCTCGCGCTCTATCCCGAGTGGCGTGCCGCGCATCAAGCGCCCCCGCAGCTCACCGCCCGGTACAAGGCCGGGAGCCCCGCCACGGCCGCGGTGGCCCAGCCATGGCTGGAAGTTGTCAACACCTCCAAAAAGAGGGTGCGCCTGTCAGACGTGGCGATTCGCTACTACTTCACGGGAGACGGGGCTTCCTCGTACGCGTTCAACTGCGTCAAGGCCGCTGTCGGCTGCTCGAACATCGCCGGGGAGACCGTCGCGCTGGCCGCTCCCACCACCACCGCCGACCGCTACCTCCAGATCAGCTTCACGACGGGCGCCGGCAGCCTGGCACCCGGCGCCAAGAGCGGAGCCATCGGACTGCAGCTGTACCGCCCCGACGGCAGGAGGCTGGACCAGCTGGACGACCGTTCGTTCAATGCCGCTGACACCACTTTTCAGGCGTCGAGGACGGTGACCGCATACCTGCGCGGCGCGCATGTCTGGGGGGACGAGCCCACCGGCCTTGCCGGCCCTACCGGCTCCACCGGCCACGCCGCTGCGTCCGCACGGGGCTCGTCCGTCCCCCGCCCGAGGCCTGCCCACCCGCGCGGGATCGTGTTCGACGACTTCCACTACAGCGGCCCCGACGATCCCGCGCTCCACGCGCACGGCTGGCTGGTCCGTACCAGCCCGGGCGGTCCGGGGATCCACGACACATGGTCGGCCGCAGGCGTCAGTTTCCCGGCCGAGAAAACCGCTGTGGGCGGCCAGGTCCTACAACTGCGGGCCAGCACCGACGGGACAAAGGCGAGCACCAAGCAGGCCGAGGTGCAGAGCAGCGGCACCAACTTCCTGACGGGGACCTACGCCGCCCGGATCTACTTCAACGACAAGCCCACGAGTGGTCGCAACGGCGACCACGTCAACGAGTCCTTCTACACGATCTCGCCCAACAACTCTCGCTACAGCGAACTCGACAACGAGTACATGCCGAACGGGGGCTGGGGTGCGCCGGGTCCCAAACTCGACACCACGAGCTGGTACAGCGCCGACGCCGGGGACCGGGTCACACACAAACTGGTCTCCAGCCTTCAGGGCTGGCACACAATGGTGATCACGGCCGTGCACGGCCGGGCCACCTACTCGGTGGACGGCCACAAGCTGTTCAGCAGCGGCGGCAAATACTTCCCACGTCAAAACATGTCCATCAACTTCAACACCTGGTTCGTGGACCTCCCCTTCACGGGTCCGCGCGCCTGGGACATGCGGGTCAACTGGTTCTACTACAACGCCGACAAGGCCCAGTCCCTGGCGGATGTACAGAAAGCTGTGAGCGACCTCTACGACAGCGGCACCCATTACGTCAACACCGTCCCCAAGCACTGAGCCTGTGGCATTGCGCGACTGTCGGGTTACTCCGAAGTCCTGTGCCGTCCGGGCGCCGGCCCGGTGGGCGCGCGCCGGGTAGTCCAGCGGGCCCACGGCCGCAGATGCGTCGACTTCGCCGGCCGCGCGGTAGATATGCAGCCGGGCCGTCTCGATCTTCAGCGTGGCCTCGGCGATCTGCGTCTGGACGCCCACGGAGTCCGCCTGCCGTCCGTGGACGGTGAACGACAAAGGCTTGGACGCGGCGGCGCCCACCACTGCGTCGAGGGCGGCCCGGCCGAGGCCGAGCGGTGGTCCGGCAAGGCACAGCACGAGCATGGGACCCAGCGACGCACCGTAGAGGACCTCATCTATGCGACGAGCGCGGGTAGACGCCCTCCGCGGCGGCCGGTACCGACAAGACCCGGTGTTCGGGAACGAACACGTCCTGGCCTATCAGGGTGCTGGCAGTGCCCCGCATGCCCGCGGTGTGCCACGTGTCCTCCACGGGAAGGTCGGGAGTCGGGATCAGTACCAGGGCCTGGTCGACGACTTCGCCCTGTTCGTCCTCGAGCAGAGCGCCGACCGCTGCCCAGGTCGCGTACGGCGCACCGGAGTTGTAGGACCAGCGGCCGCTCACCCGCCTCCGCCGGGGACGCGTTCTCCGATGCCGGTCGGCGTATGTGAATGCCGCACGGCCGGGCCCGGTCAGCGCCGGTGCTGCCACTTTCCTTGTGGCTGGCTTTACCCGCAACGCCGTCTGGCATCAGTCATGCAGCGGTCAATCCGCGGACCAGTTTCTCATCGGCAGGTGCGGCATCGGCTATCACGGTGAGTCCCGCGTGCTTGGCCAGCTGCACCAGGTAGCTACCGAGCATCCCTGCAGCCCCGACGACGGCGAGGACCGATCCCGCCGGAAATGACGTCACTGCATGGGCCGCCCGCCGTCTGTGACAGCTCCAGCAGATGGTGAAAGGCTCCGCAGAAACGGACGCCCCTTCACCACAGGAGTCTGCCCAAACCGCGTAAAACTCACAGATCAGGACACCAAGTAGCCCAATTTCTGACCGGTCACGGACGCAGCGATGAATTTTCCCGGTCCGGCAAGTCTCACCACCGTTGTCGACAACACAGGAGGAACGCGTGGCTCAGCTGCTGAGAGTCCAAAACTTCAACGTCTCGAGTGACGGAATCGGTGCCGGTGAGAACCAGACCCTCGAGAGGCCGTTCGGTCATGTCGAGCCCGAGAGGCTGTTCGCCTGGGCCGGTGCCACGGCGAGCTGGCCCATGCGCACCGACCCCGGGGGGAGCCGGGGCCTGGACGACTACCTCACGCGGGACTACGCGCGCAACATCGGTGCCGAGATCATGGGCCGCAACAAGTTCGGGCCCCAGCGCGGGCCCTGGCACGACCATGAGTGGCAGGGCTGGTGGGGTGACGAGCCCCCGTTCCGCACCCCGGTATTCGTCCTGACCCACCACAAGCGTCCTTCGCTCACGCTTTCCGACACCACGTTCCACTTCGTCGACGGCGACCCTGCCACGGTCCTCGAGCAGGCCCGGGAGGCGGCGCAGGGCAAGGACGTCCGACTCGGCGGCGGAGTCACCACCATCCGGCAATTTCTCGACGCCGACCTCGTCGACACCATGCATGTGGCGGTCTCGCCGGTGAAGCTCGCGTCCGGAGTACGGCTCTGGGAGTCCCCCGATGAGCTGCTCGACCGATTCCACCTGGAGGTCGTTCCCAGCCCGAGCGGGGTGACGCACCACCTGTTCTGGCGAAAGTGACCGGTCCTCAGGGCTGGCCCCGGTCGGCTGTTTTGCCTCCCGGGGCTGCCCTGAGGCGGGCCATCGAGTCGCGCCTCGGGCGGTCAACCGGCCTTGGCGGTTTCCTCAGCTCGTGCCCGGGTGGAGGCGAGCCGGTAGCGAACACCCGGTTCTCACAATGTGTGACAGCGTATATGTCACAATCGGACACTGTTCGACTTCGGCCGGGACTGCATCGCCGCCCTCTTCCAGGCACCGCAACCGCCGTTCTGGTCCCTGGGAGGACATCGCACTCCTCGTCAGGTCCTCGGCCACTGTCCGTTTGCGGTTCGACGTGCGTCGCAGCGGGATGGGGTCGAAGAACGCATGTTCGGGCGCGCCGAAATGGTCATCGGGCACCAGTACCGGTTATTCGGGATTTCGTGATCGAGATCGTCTCCGCCCTCAGCCCTCCTGCCCGCAGAATGCCCGTGACGTCGGCGCGTTCCCGCCGTGAAAGCGCTTCGGCTTCGGCAGTATTGGGGGAACCGGCGGAGTGATGGTCATCGTCACATGCACAGGCCTACTTGGGACATCAGCGGTCTGCATGACTCGGGCCCGCAATGAAAAAGGACACCATGAAGATCGTAGTTATCGGCGGGACCGGACTCATCGGCTCGAAGCTGATCACCAAGCTCAAAGCGCACGGCCACGATGCGGTTGCCGCGTCCCCGAACACCGGCGTCAATACCATTACCGGCGAAGGCCTTGCCGAAGCGCTGCCAGGCGCGGACGTGGTGGTCGACGTGACGAATTCGCCGTCGTTCGAAGACCAGGCTGTCATGGCCTTCTTCACCACATCGACGGCGCACCTGATCGCTGCGGAGAAGGAAGCGGGCGTCAACCATCACGTCGCCCTCTCCATCGTCGGTGTCGAGCGCCCTTCGGACGGGGGCTATTTCAAGGCCAAAGCCGCGCAGGAACAGCTGATCCGGGACTCGGGACTGCCGTACTCGATTGTGCATGCGACGCAATTCTTCGAGTTCCTCGGTGGCATCGCCGACACCGCGACCGACGGCGACACTGTCACGCTTCCGCCCGTGTCGTTCCAGCCGGTCGCTGCCGATGACGTCGCGGCTGCCGTCGGACGGACGGCAGCCGGCGCGCCCGTGAACGGCATCGTCGACATCGCCGGACCCGAAGTCGGCCGCTTCGACGAAATCGTCGGCCGGGTCCTTCAGAGCCGCAACGACCGCCGAAGGGTCGTCGCAGACCCGGCCGCTCCGTACTTCGGAGCCCACATGAGCGAGCGGTCCCTCATCCCCGAGGAAGGCTCCCCCCGTGGCGAAATCACCCTCGACGCCTGGCTCGAAGCCTCCGCCAAGTAACCCGCCCCGCAATGTGAGGGTGCAGCACACGAACGAGCACGGCACGCTCGCATTCGTCGCGGGATGATCAGTGAGGCGTACCAGGATCTCGTTCAGCGACACGTGGCTCCGCCGGCCGACGGCGTACGGCACGTCCTCGGCTATGTCTTCCGGCTGCCCCAGCTGGGGGCCGGTGACCCTATTGCGGGGCCAACGAAAGAGGTGATGGGGTCGGCCGGTGCGGACGTAGGGTGCTGGTATGTGCGCCCTACGGAAGGACGGCGCCGCACAGCCCTACGGGTCCCGCCCCCCTTCGCCCGCCACCGAGTCGGTACGCCGGGCTGAGCTGGACCGGCTGCTGGAACTCGCCCTACGCGACACGGGCGTGCATGCGGGAGCCGTCTTCGTGCTGGCGTCCGACAGGCAGGCGCTGTGGCTGGAGGTGACCACAGGCATCCCGGCGGAGTATCTCGCGCCCTGGTTCGGGGTGGCGCTGTCCAGTCCCGTTCCGGTGGCCGAGACGGTGCGCGAACGGAGGTCGGTCTGGCTCGGCGACCCCCAGGAGCTCGCCCGTCGCTACCCGCGCACGGCGATCGCCCTGCCGTACCACCATGCGGTGGCCGCGGCGCCGATCGGCAGTTCGCGGCGGTGAAGCCGCACGCTGGTGGCGGCGGCCGAGGACGCAGAAGCCCAGCCGTTCGGTGTGCGGGTCCAGCGGTTCCTGATCGCGGCAGGCAGTGAGCTCGGGCGGATCGGCGCGGCTCAGCTCGCGCGGGGCGGGGCGGGGCGGGGCGGGGCGGGGCGGGGCGATGCGATGCGATGCTGCGCCGGTACGTGGAGCAGCGTGTGGATGCGGTGGTCTACCGGCGGGTCGGCGAGCTGTTCCGGGACGGGCACCGGCGGGGACTGCTGTCGGCGCCGCCTGAGCTGCTGAGTGAGATCACCCACGGCGCGTTGGAGCGGCTGCTCACCTCGCAGTTGCCGCGCGAACTGGACTGGACCGCGGCCGATCTGCTGCGGGCGACCGTCGACACCGTGCTCTACGGGGCGATCCGCTCAGCACACCCCGGCATCGACGATGAACAACTCCGGGTGGTCATGCCGACGGCCCGCGATGGTGAGCAGGAGGTGGGCCCGTGACTGGGGCAACCGGCAGGGTGGCATTGGTGACAGGCGCCAGCAGCGGAATCGGTGCGGCCACCGCGCGCCTTCTGGCCGCGCGAGGGATGCGCGTGGTGGTCAACTACCTCCGCAGCAGCAAGTCAGCCGAGGAGGTCGTGGCCGGCATCGAGGCCGCAGGCGGCCAGGCCATGGCCATGCAGGCCGACGTGCGCGAGGCCGCGGCGGTCGAGAGCATGGTCGAGCAGGTCCAGGCGGCATGGGGCGGCGTTGACGTGCTCGTGCACAACGCGCTCATCCCGTATGCGGTCAAGCCGTTTCAGGACATGACGTGGGAAGAACTGGGCGGCAAGCTCGACGCCGAGATGCATGCGGCGTTCGCGGTCACGAAAGCTGTCCTGCCCGCCATGACCGAACAGAGCTGGGGACGCATCATCTATCTCGGTACCGGCCTCAGTCGCCGGCCCCGGGAGGGCATGATCGCACTGGG
Organism: Streptomyces sp. NPDC005181; assembly: GCF_040608395.1. NCBI lineage: Bacteria > Bacillati > Actinomycetota > Actinomycetes > Kitasatosporales > Streptomycetaceae > Streptomyces > Streptomyces sp. NPDC005181. Next base: position 2,666 of record NZ_JBEXID010000141.1, on the reverse strand, counting down.
CACGGCCAAGGCCGCACTGGAGCAGTTCGCCCGGTACGCCGCCCAGGAACTGGGCCCGCAGGGCATCACGGTCAACGTCGTCGCGCCCGGCCCGGTGGAGTCCCGCATGGCGGATGATGTGTTCGACGATGTGCAGAAGCAGCGACAGGTGGCCGCTACCCCCCTGGGCCGCCTGGCGCACCCGGCCGACGTCGCCCAAGCGGTCGCCTTCTACGCCAGCGAGGACAACGTCTTCATGACCGGCACCACGGCCGCGGTCAACTGCGGAATGTCCATGGACTGACGCGCCGCTGTCTCCCGCATACGGGGCCATACCGTCCCGGTCCGGGACGCACCCGGCACACCGACCACTCAGCGCCATGGACCGCAGCGCCCGCGACACGCGCGGGCACATGGCGGTGACACGATCAAGGAAAACCATTCATGCACACGATCGATCTCGCCTACGTCGGGCGGGGCCTGCACGAGGAACTGGCCGCCTACATCGCCGACCAGCAGGACTACTACGCCGACGAGGGCGTCCACGTCGCGCTGCGCGACGGCTGCACCTGGGACGAGGAGCGGCTGCGCCGCGGCGCCACCATCGGGCTCGGTCGGGCACTGCTGTCCCGACTGACCGATGGCACCCCCTGGGTCGCACTCAATGTCAACACCCACCGCCCGCTGTTCTGGTTCCTCGCCCGCCCCGGCCTGACCTCCCTGGCCGACCTGGCCGGCCGACGGCTGGCGGTACACGCCCCCCACACCGCACCCGGGTGCTTCACCCGGATCGTGCTGCGCCAGGCCGGCCTCGACCCGGACCGCGACATCCACACCATCGTCCGCCCGCCCGGCGACTACGGCATGGACCTGCGCCGGCTGCACGACGGCAAGATCGACGCCGCCCTGGTCGGCAGCGCCATGGCACCGGAGGCGGTAGCCGCCGAGCACGGCTGGCAGGTGCTGGCCTGGGTCGGCGACCACTTCCAGATCCCCACCGTAGGCCTGGCCGTCGACCCGACCTACATCCACCCGGACGACCCCGCAGTCCAGGCCGTCGTACGAGCCCACCGGCGCGCCCTGCAGGAGATCGGCAACGACCCCGACACCACGGTGCGGCACATCCAGACGTTCCTCGGCGGACATACCGCAGACGAAGCCCGAGCCCACTACGAGACGTTCATCGCACCGTATTTCACCACCGACGGCCAAGCCGACCTCGCGGTCGGCGCCACCGCGATCACCGCGGTCGCCGCCGAACTCGGCGTCCCCGCCACCGTCACCGCAGCCGATTTCTACCGCACCGCGACCACCGCCCCCTAGTACTCCAGCAGCACTATGACGTTTTCCCTGTTCAGGGGCGGTTTCTGGGTGAGTGTAGGGGCTGGTTGACGGGCTGTGTTCTCTTTCCCGGGCTGCCCTCGATCGTGTGCAGCCGCTGATGGTGGCAGCGGTCCGGGCAGCCTCCTGGCGTGATCAACGAGCGTGCAGTTGAGATCTGGAACGACGAACCAGAGGAACTCTTTCTGTGAACCGGCCACCGCTTCAGGCACGTCGAGCCGCGTCGCCGGATGCGTGACTACATCCGTGGACTGCTGGGCCCGGTCGGCCGCAAGAACGGCTGGCAGCTGGCCGAATACGCCGGACACAGCACGGTGCACGTTCTGGTAGGTCGAGGCACTCACGCACGCCGGGCGCATCGGCGAAGCCCGGTACGTCTTCGAGAAAATGCTCACGTACTCCAACCACCTCGGCCTGTTCGCAGAGGAGATCGGCCCCGCGGGCCAGGCATTGGGCAACTTCCCTCAGGCTTTCACGCACATTGCCCTCATCGGCGCTGCGGCGAACCTGGATCGCGCCACGGGTCTTGCGCGAGGGCAGGTCAGTCCACGGTGCTCGTCTCTCGAAACAGATCCTCGGCGCCATCGCCGAGTTCGAGCGCGCCCTGATGTCCGAACGCACCATTGACGGCCTCGCCGCGGTGCCGCCGAGCAGCAGCACGCCGCGGTCCCGGGCCACGCGGTCATCGCCCAGCTGGTGCGGATGCTTGCCGGGGACGTGCGGATGTTGGACGAGGAGGTCACGAACATCGACCGGCTCATCGAGGACCGAGAACATCCTCCCGACCGCTGTGGAGGTGTCGACGCCCTGACCGAGCACCACCAGGTCTACGCCGCGCTCTTGGAGCTGCTTTGCCAGCTCGATGAGGTTCTCCGGAGAGCGGCCAAGGCGGTCGAGCTTGGTGACCTCGATCTGGTCCCTTCGCGGGCGCCCACGAGCGCCTTGTCGAGTTCGGGCCGGCGAGCGAGCTTCCCGGACGCCCTGTCGGTGAAGACCTTCTCGCAGCTCGCCTTAAGCAGCGTGTCCTCCTGCGCCCCCCACCTCCGAACACGGCGGCGTCCGGAACATCTTCACGCCGGTGCAGATGGTGCTGAACCAACGCGGGCTCCACGTCTACTGACGGCGCGCCCTCTCCAGCTGCCGCAACCGGTGAAACCTGTCCTGGGCCAGCCGCGTCACAAGGGCAGGACAGCCTGCCCCACCGTCCTTCCGGGAGGTCGAAATGCGTATCAGGGCATCGCGCTCCGTCAGCCTGAAGCTTCCCCTTGATCACGGACACCTGGAGACTGGGACCTGAGGTTCCAGAGGAAGTAGAGCCAGGTGGGAAGCAACTACTCGAAGCGGTA